>DATLPT010000037.1:0-15193 GCA_035535635.1 Lapillicoccus sp.
GGCCGGGCTGGAGCCGCGCGAGGTGCTGGAGAAGATTAGTGAGGTCGCAGGTCAGCTGCAGCGGATGCAGGCCGACGTGTTCCTCGGCGAGGTTCGCCCGGCGCTCGCCGAGGAGGGGATCACGTTCGTCCGATGGGCGGATCTCTCCGAGGCGGACCGCGAGCCCCTCAACGAGCTCTTCACCGACCACATCTTCCCGGTGCTCACGCCGCTGTCGGTCGATCCGGCGCACCCGTTCCCCTACATCTCGGGCCTTTCCCTGAACCTCGCCGTCACGCTGGTGAATCCCAAGACCGGCAACGAGCACTTCGCGCGCATCAAGGTGCCGCCGTCACTGCCCCGCTTGGTGCGGGTTGGGAGCGAACACCACCACGACGCCGCGTACACCGTCCGCTTCGTCCCGCTGGAAGACGTCATAGCCGCGAACCTCGACCAGCTCTTCACCGGCATGGAGGTGCACGAGCACACGACCTTCAGGGTGACCCGCAACGAGGACGTCGAGGTCGAGGAGGACGACGCGGAGAACCTCCTGACCGCGATGGAGAAGGAGCTGACCCGCCGCCGGTTCGGACCACCGGTGCGGCTGGAGGTCGAGGACGACATCGACGACCACGTGCTCGACCTGCTGTCCCGGGAGCTGCAGGTCGACGTCGAGGACATCTATCGCCTGCCGGGGCCGCTGGACCTCAGCGCGCTGTTCGTCCTCGACCGGCTGGAGCGGTCCGATCTCAAGTACGCCCCGTTCGTCCCGCTCACGCCGCCCGACCTGTCTCCGACGGAGAGCAGCCAACCGGGAGACATCTTCTCGGCGGTGCGCGCCAAAGACGTGTTGTTGCACCATCCGTACGACTCGTTCTCGACGTCGGTGCAGGCGTTCATCGAGCAGGCGGCCGCCGACCCCCGGGTCCTGGCCATCAAGCAGACGCTCTATCGCACCTCCGGCGACTCACCGATCGTCGACGCCCTCATCGACGCCGCCGGGGCTGGTAAGCAGGTCCTCGCGGTCGTCGAGATCAAGGCCCGGTTCGACGAGGTCAACAACATCAGCTGGGCCCGCAAGCTGGAGCAGGCCGGCGTCCACGTCGTCTACGGCGTCGTGGGCCTCAAGACCCACGCCAAGTTGTGCCTTGTCGTCCGCCAGGAGGCCGAGGGTCTGGTCCGCTACTGCCACATCGGTACTGGCAACTACAACCCGAAGACCGCGCGGATCTACGAGGACCTCGGGGTTCTCACGTGCGACCCGCAGGTCGGCGAGGACCTCACTCGGCTGTTCAACCAGCTGTCGGGCATCGCGCCGCGCAGCCGGTTCAAGCGTCTCCTCGTGGCGCCCCGGACGGTGCGGTCCGGCCTCGTCGAGCACATCGAGGCGGAGGTCGAGCGTCACGAGAAGAGCGGCAAGGGCCACATCATCTTCAAGCTTAACTCCATCGTCGACGAGCAGACCATCGACGCCCTCTACCGGGCCTCGCAGGCCGGCGTCCTCGTCGACATCTGGGTCCGCGCGATCTGCGCGCTGCGCCCGGGCGTGGAGGGCATGAGCGAGAACATCACCGTCCGGTCGACACTGGGCCGGTTCCTCGAGCACTCGCGGATCTACTGGTTCGCCGGGGACGGCGAACCGACGGTCTACATCGGCAGCGCCGACATGATGCACCGCAACCTCGACCGCCGCGTCGAGGCTCTGCTGCGGGTCATCGACCCGCAGCACGTCGCGGAGATCACGTCACTGCTCGAGAAGGGCATCTCCCCGACGTCCTCGCGATGGGAGCTGTCCGAGGACGGCCGCTGGACGCGCCATCACCGCAACGCCCACGGCGAGCCGCTGGTGGACGTCCAGACCGCGATGATCGAGTCCCACCTCAAGCGTCGTCGCAAAGCTCGGCGCCGGTAACGGCCGCGGTTCGCCGGTCGGTGACGTCATGACGGTCACGCCATCCCTCGTCGTCCCGGCCGCCGGGACCGTGCCCTGGCGCCGCCGCCGGGGGCATCTCGAGGTCGCTCTGGTCCACCGGCCCAAGTACGACGACTGGTCCTGGGCCAAGGGCAAGCTGGACCCCGGTGAGGAGTGGCCGGTCGCCGCGATGCGTGAGACGGCCGAGGAGACCGGATTCAGCGTGCAGCTCGGCATGCCACTCCCGGCGGCCAGCTATACGGTCCTCGACCGGGACGGCGTCCCCGCGACCAAGCAGGTCCGCTACTGGGCCGCGGCGGTCGTCGGCGGCAAGGGACGCCTCGTCAACGAGATCGACGAGGTCGCGTGGCTCGACGTCCTGAGAGCGCACGACAAGCTCGACTACGCGCGTGACCGCGACCAGCTCCGCGCCGTCGTGCGCGCCGACGCTGCCGGGCGCCTCACCACCTGGCCGTTGGCCGTCGTCCGCCACGCCAAAGCCCTCGCCCGCGGCTCGTGGAAGCCGCCGGACCCTCAGCGGCCGCTCGACGAAAAGGGCCTGGCTCAAGCGCAGGCGATCACTCCGCTCCTCGCCGCGTACGGCGTCACCCGGCTGGTCTCGTCGAGCTCGGTCCGGTGCTCGGACACGCTCCGCCCGTATGCGGATTCCGCCGGAATCCCGTTGCGGCTCAAGGACGGCCTGTCCGAGGAAGGGTATGCGGCGGACCCGGCCCGCAGTGCGCATCACCTTCGCCGAGTGGTCGCCCGCGGTGTGCCGACCGCGCTGTGCAGCCACGGCCCGGTGCTGCCGAGCCTGCTGACGACGCTCCGGGAGAAGGTTGACGAGTCGGCCGACGACGGTCCCGACGCCGCCGCCGCGCTCGGCGAGGCGGCGGCCGCCGGGATGGACAAGGGCGAGGTGCTGGTCTGCCACGTCGTCGGCTCCGGCGAGGGGGCTCGCATCACCGCGGTCGAGCGCTACCCGACCTGAGCTCCCCTACGTGCGGGGTTGTCGGCGCGGGCGCGAAGGCTTTCACGCGCGTTCACCCCGCGTTCACCGGGCGAGGGACTGCCGTCACCCGGGGCACCTACCGTCCGAGACGGATGCACCGGTCGGGAAAGCCGGCGCATCGCCCCGATACCGGAACACCCCTACAGACAAGGGATCCCCCCCGTGCAACTCATGCGTACCAGCCGCGCCCTCGCGGTCGGCGCCGTCGCCCTGACCGGCGCTCTCGCGCTCTCGGCCTGCGGCAGCGACAACAACAACGGTGGCGCGAGCGGCTCCGGAGGAGCCGGCGGCGCCTCCACCGGCGGCGCGTCCGCCGCGGCAGCCAGCTGCTTCTCCGGCAAGCTCAACGGCGAGGGCTCCACGGCCCAGAAGAACGCCATCGAGGCAGCCATCAAGGCCTATCAGACCGCCTGTAGCGACGCGACCATCAACTACAACGCCACCGGCTCCGGCGCCGGCATCAAGCAGTTCACCGGCAAGCAGGTCGACTTCGCCGGCTCCGACTCCGCGCTGAAAACCGATGAGGCCGCCGCCGCCAAGACCGCCTGCGGCTCCGACGCCTGGAACCTGCCGATGGTGGCGGGCCCGATCGCGATCGCCTACAACGTCAAGGGCGTTACCAACCTCGTCCTCAACGCTGACGTGGCTGCCAAGATCTTCAACGGAGTCGTCACCACCTGGAACGACCCGGCCATCACCGCCCTCAACTCAGGGGCCAGCCTCTCCGCTACCCCGATCAAGGTCTTCTTCCGCTCTGACGAGTCGGGCACCACGGAGAACTTCACCAACTACCTCAAGGCCGCTGCGCCCTCGGCCTGGACCGCCGCCCCCGCCAAGAAGTGGACCGGCCAGGGCGAGGGCAAGGAGAAGTCGGCCGGTGTCTCGAGCGCGGTCGCCTCGACGGACGGAGGAATCACGTACACCGAGTGGTCTTACGTCGCCCAGAACAAGCTCTCCATGGCCAAGATCGACACGGGCTCGGGCACGCCGGTTGAGCTGACCGGCGCCACCGCCGGCAAGGCCATCGTCGCCGCGAAGCAGGTCGGCACCGGCAACGACCTGTCGCTCAAGCTCGACTACGCGACCAAGCAGGCCGGCACGTACCCGATTGTCCTGGTGACCTACAACATCGTCTGCAGCAAGTATGCGGACGCCGCAAAGGGCACGGCGGTCAAGGGCTTCCTCACCAGCTTCGCCTCGGACTCGACGCAGTCCGGCCTCGAGGAGCTCGGCTACGCGCCGCTGCCCAAGGAGGTCCAGAGCAAAGTCCTGACCGCCGTCGGCGCTGTCAGCTGACGGTCCGTCGACAAGCGACCACAACGTGTCGTCGATCACCGGTGCGTCCGTCGCCTCGCAGTTCCCGGGCGACGGACCATCGGGACGCTCCAACATCGAGGGGGACAGCGCCACCAGCCGGCGCATCGGTGACCGGATCTTCGCCGGCG
The DNA here is from genome assembly GCA_035535635.1 of Lapillicoccus sp. Taxonomy (GTDB): domain Bacteria; phylum Actinomycetota; class Actinomycetes; order Actinomycetales; family Dermatophilaceae; genus Lapillicoccus. The sequence continues at coordinate 4,349 of DATLPT010000037.1, forward strand.
CCTCCCGGGGCGCAGGGCTGCTGGTCATCGCGCTGGTCACCCTGATCGGTGTCTTTCTCCTGGCGCAGGCCATCCCGGCGCTTCTCAAGGACCAAGCCAGCTTCCTCACCTCGAGGGAGTGGGCGCCGGGCGGAGACGCACCGCGATTCGGCATCGTCGAGCTGCTGTGGACGACGGTGGCGTCGTCGGCGATCGCGATGGTCATCGCCGTGCCGTTCGGCGTCGCCGTCGCGCTGTTCATCACGCAGTACGCGCCCCGCTGGCTGAAGCGCACCGCGGCCAGCCTGGTCGACCTTCTCGCGGCGGTGCCGTCGATCGTCTACGGGCTGTGGGCGGCGCTGACCTTCCGCAGCCTCATCTCGCCGGTCGAAGGAGGACTCCAGGATGTCCTCGGCTGGTTCCCGCTCTTCTCTCCCACCGGGATCAGCGGGGGCACGATCTTCTTCATCGGCATCGTCCTGTCGATCATGGTGCTGCCGATCGTCACCGCCCTGTCGCGTGAGGTCTTCGACCAGACGCCGGTGACGCACAAGGAGGGCGCGCTCGCCTTGGGCGCCACCCGCTGGGAGATGATCCGCACCGCGGTGCTGCCGTTCGGCCGGCCGGGCGTCATCTCCGCGTCGATGCTCGCCCTGGGCCGCGCGCTCGGCGAGACCATCGCCGTCACGTTTCTCGTCTCGAAGCTGGCCGACAACACTCCCTGGACCTTCTCGCTCTTCAACGGCGGCCAGACCTTCGCCTCGCGAATCGCCAACAATGCCGCCGAGTTCGACACTCCGGCAAAGACGGGCGCCTACATCGCCGCCGGACTGGTCCTCTTCGTCCTGACCTTCATTGTCAACGCGATCGCCCGCGTCGTCATCGAGCGCAGGAAGGCCTTCAGCGAATGACGACCCAGCCCGTATCCCCGGCGGAGTCGCCCGTCCAGGACCGCGAGGTCACCCCGCCGGCCATGCGTAAGCTCGAGGTCCAGACGGCGACCGCCACGGTCCCGCCGAGCGACTCGACACCTCGGTCCCCGTCGCCCCTCGAGCTGGGTCATCGGTCGCGGGGCCGGACCATCAAGGACGTCATCGCTCGTATCGTCATGTGGGGCTCCTTCGGGCTGGCCATGGTGCCACTGGTATGGATCCTCTTCACCGTCATCAGCCATGGCGTCGGTCTGCTGCTGCAGTCCCAGTGGTGGACCAACAGCCAGCGCAACATCAACTCCACCGACGTCGGTGGCGGTGCGATCCACGCGATCCAGGGGACCCTCCTGCAGGCTGCCGTCACCGCGGTCATCGCTGTCCCGATCGGGGTCCTGACCGCGATCTACCTCGTGGAGTACGGCCGCGGCGCGGTCGCGCGAGCGGTCTCGTTCATGGTCGACATCCTCACCGGGGTGCCGTCGATCGTTGCCGCTTTGTTCATCTACGCCGTGTGGGTCACGACCTTCGGGTTTCAGCGGGTCGGCTTCGCGGTGTGCCTCGCGCTGGTCCTGCTCATGCTCCCGGTCGTCGTGCGGTCCACCGAGGAGATGCTCAAACTCGTTCCCAACGAACTGCGTGAGGCGTCGTACGCGCTCGGGGTGCCCAAGTGGGTCACCATCGTGCGGATCGTGCTCCCGACCGCCTTCTCCGGCATCGTCACGGGAATCCTGTTGGGACTGGCTCGCATCATCGGCGAGACGGCCCCCCTGCTCATCCTCGGCCCGTACACCAAGAGCATCGCGACGAACCTCTTCGCCGGCCCGATGCCGACGCTGCCCACGATGATCAACCAGGACCGGACCGAGCTCGGCATCGCGGCCGCCGTCGAGCGGATGTGGGCCACCGCCCTCACGCTCATCTTCATCGTCCTGCTTCTCAACCTCGTCGGCCGCCTCGTGGCGCGCTTCGGCAGAGTCCGCAGCTGACCCGCCTATCCGCATACCGAAAGACACCCATGGCCAAGCGCATCGACGTTCAGGACCTGAACGTCTACTACGGCGACTTCAAGGCGGTCGAGGGCGTGACTCTCACCATCGAGCCGCGGTCGGTGACCGCATTCATCGGTCCCTCCGGCTGTGGCAAGTCGACGTTCCTGCGCACCCTGAACCGGATGCACGAGGTCGTACCCGGTGGTCGGGTCGAGGGCCAGGTCATGCTCGACGACAAGGACCTGTATGCGGCGTCGGTCGACCCGGTGTCGGTGCGGCGAACCGTCGGGATGGTCTTCCAGAGGCCGAACCCGTTCCCGACGATGTCGATCTACGACAACGTCGTCGCCGGTCTGCGACTCGGTGGGCTGAAGGACAAGAAGGCCCTCGACGAGGCCGCCGAGAAGTCCCTGGTGGGCGCGAACCTCTGGACCGAGGTCAAGGACCGGCTGAAGAAGCCGGGCGCCGGGCTGTCGGGCGGTCAACAGCAGCGCCTCTGCATCGCGCGCGCCATCGCCGTGAAGCCACAGGTCCTGTTCATGGACGAACCATGTTCGGCGCTCGACCCGATCTCCACCTTGGCCATCGAGGACCTCATCAGTGACCTGAAGGCCGACTACACGATCGTCATCGTCACCCACAACATGCAGCAAGCGTCACGCGTGTCCGATCGGACGGCCTTCTTCAACCTCGCGGCGACCGGCAAGCCGGGGCGGCTCATCGAGATCGACACGACGCGGCGGATCTTCAGCAATCCCAAGGAACAGGCGACCGAGGACTACATCAGCGGCCGGTTCGGCTGAGCGACCCGGTCGGTCCTGCGGGAGCGATCAGCGCGACCCGGTCTCCCGCCCGGACAGGCGCGAGGGCGCCCCGTCTCACCTCTGGCGGAGCAGGCGAGGATGCGGGTGGAGCGCATGTGAACCTCTCTCACGACCGACGAAAAGCGGACGTACCGCTGAGTGATGGGAAAGAGACCATGATCGAGACGGAATCGGACCGTGACCAGCACTCAGAGCTCGTCGATCTGCTTGCGAGGCTGATCCGGTTCGACACGACCAACTGGGGTCCTGGACGGAGCGCCGGCGAGCGGCCGGCCGCCGAATGGGTCGCCGGCCAGCTCGAGGCGGTCGGGTGGTCGCCACAGGTGCTCGCCCCGGACGACGCGCCGGACCGCGCCAGCGTCGTGCTGCGGATACCCGGTATGCGTCGCGACCTCCCCGCGATGCTCGTTCACGGGCACCTCGACGTCGTGCCCGCCGCGCCGGACGACTGGGCGGTCGACCCGTTCGGCGGAGTCGTCGAAGACGGCTACATCTGGGGCCGAGGAGCCGCCGACATGAAGGACATGTGCGCGATGACCCTCGCCACGGTGCAGCGGTGGGCGCGCGAGAACGTGCGGCCGGAGCGGGACGTCGTGGTCGCCTTCCTCGCCGACGAGGAGGCCGGGGGCCGTTACGGCTCCCGGTGGTTGGTTCGGTCGCACCCCGAGCTGTTCGCCGGCGTCCAGGCCGCGATCGGTGAGAGCGGCGGCATGTTCCGGTGGCTCAGACACGGCGACCGGAGCGCTCGCTGCTACCCCGTGGGGACGGCCGAACGGGGGTCCATGCACCTGCGGCTCACGGCACGGGGAGCGGCTGGCCACGGGTCCCGGCCCGGGCCGACCACGGCCATCAGCGTGCTCGTCGACGCCGTTCACCGGTTCGCCCACCACCGCTGGCCGATCCACCTCTCCGCTCCGGTGCGGGCTCAACTCGAAGGAACAGCCGAGGTGTTGAGACTGACCGTCGACCTCGACACCGACGCCGGTGTGGAGGCCTGCCTGGAGCTGCTCGGCCACGCGGCCGATGTCGCGAGGTTCACCGTTCGGGCGTCGACTACCCCGACCGTGCTCACGGCCGGGTACAAGGTCAACGTCATCCCGGCCACGGCGACGGCGGAGATCGACGTCCGGTGTCCACCGGGGTATGCGGACCAGCTCGAGGCGGCTCTCCCCGGGCTCATCGGGGAGGAAGTCGAGTACGAGTTCACGTCGCACTCGCTGCCGATCTCGGCTCCCATGGACGGTCCGTGGTTCGCGGCGATCCGGGACGCGGTAGGCCGCGCGGACCCTGAGGCGGTCGTTATCCCGTACTGCATGGGCGGGGGCACGGACGCCAAGGCCTTCGCCCGGCTGGGGATCGCCGGGTATGGGTTCGCTCCACTGGGCGAGGATCCACAGGGCCGGATCCGGCAGGGCGTCCACGGGGTCGACGAGCGGGTTCCGGTCGCCTCACTGCTGTGGGGTGTGCGGGTGCTGGACGACTTCCTGCGGTACGTGTGAGGGTCAGGCACCGACGAGCGACCACGAGTCCTCGACCAGTCGACCGGCGCGAGATCGGGCGGCAGCACCGGCTCAGTGGAAGAGCAACGTCAGCCAGTACGTGACCGCCGCCAGGGTGCCGGCACCAGGAAAGGTCAGCACCCATGCGCTGACGATGTTGCCGGCCACGCTCCACCGGACCGCGGAGAGCCGCTTCGTCGCGCCGACGCCCATGATCGCCGACGTGATCGTGTGCGTCGTCGAGATCGGCGCCCCGAACGAGAGCCCCGCGACGTAGAGGATCGACGCCGCCGTCGACTCGGCCGCAAACCCTTGCGGCGGGTCGAGGTGGATGATCCGCCGACCGAGCGTTCGCATGATCCGCCATCCACCCGCATACGTGCCGAGGCTGATGACGATCGCGGACATGACCAGCACCCACAGCGGGACCGTGTCTCCGGTGTGGACGCCGGCCACCGTCAGGGCCAGCACGACGACGCCGGCGGTCTTCGACGCGTCCTGGAGTCCGTGACCGAAGGCCATCGCCGCAGCGGAGAGGGTCTGCGAATAGCGGAAGCCGCGGGACACCTTGTGGGGGTTCGCGCGCCGGAAGATCCAGAGGATCGCCGTCATCACCAGGTAGCCGAGGATGATGCCGGCGACCGGGGACAGGACCATCGGGATGACAACCTTATCGAGGATGCCCTGCCACTTCACCGTCGCGCCCGCCGCGAGGGCCGCGCCACCCAGGCCGCCGATGAGCGCCTGTGAGGACGAGGACGGCAGGCCCTTCCACCAGGTGAGCAGGTTCCATCCGGTCGCACCGACCAGCGCCGCGCCGACGAGCCAGAGCCCGTCGGGCCCCTGCGGGGCGTCGATGATCCCGCTGCCGACGGTCTGGGCGACCTTGGTGCCGAAGAACGCGCCGACGAGGTTGGCCACCGCGGCCATGAGCAGCGCGATGCGCGGCGTCAGCGCCCGGGTCGAGACCGACGTGGCGATGGCGTTCGCTGCGTCGTGGAACCCGTTCGTGTAGTTGAAGCCCATCGCCAGCGTGATGACGACGGCCAGAGCGAACCACTCCACGTGACGGTCAGCTCTCCTTGACCGCGATGCCCTCGACGGTGTGGGCGACGCCCTCGAAGGCGTCAGCGGCAGCCTCGAGCGCGGACACGATGTCCTTCATCTTGAGCACGTGGATCGCGTCGCCGTGTTCGAACAGGTTCGCCACGAGCCGGCGGTAGTGCTTGTCGGCCTGGTTCTCCAGACGGTTGATCTCTATCCAGTACTCCGACAGGTCCTGCATCGAGCGCAGCCGCGGCATCGCGCTGGCGGTCAGCTCGGCCATCCGGCCGATGATCTCGATCTGCTTCGCGACTCCCTTGGGCAGCTCGGAGACCTGGTAGAGATCGACGAGGTCGGCCGCCTCCTCCATGTAGTCCATGCAGTCGTCGAGACGGGACGCGAGCGCGTAGATGTCCTCGCGGTCGAACGGGGTGATGAACGAGCTGTTGACCCGGCGCATGATCTCGTGCGTCGACTCGTCGCCGAGGTGCTCGAGATCGTGCAGCCGCTCGACGACGGCGCGCCGCTCTTCAGCGGTCTCCACGGCCAGGAGGTTGGTCAGCTCCTTCGCGGCGTTGACGAGGTGTCCGGCCGAGACGCCGAACAGCTCATAGAAGCCGTCCTCTTTCGGGGTGAGGCGGAACGCCACGTTCGTCTCCGGTCGTCGTGTGTGCCATCGCGGCAACGGCCGTGGGACAGGCTACGGGAAACGCTTCCTTCTCCCGCAACTCGCCGGCCACCCGTCGGTCGGGGTGCTCTGCCGGTCTGGTCAGTCCTCGTGGTCGACGCCGAGCACCTTGTCGATCTCCTGCTGGCTCAGCCGGTGCGGCGTCGACGTCGCCGCGACGACCAGCTGCCCCACGAGCTCGATCTCTTCGTGGAGGGCGGTGTCCCGCAGCTCGTCGGATCCCGCGGCGGTGGGCTCCTCGCGAGCCTCGGCGGGCGGGTCCTCGGCACCTGGTCCGGTACCCATGCTCCCAATGTACGCGTCGGCTCACCGGGTCGAGCGGCTTAGCCGATCAGGTCATGGGTCGCCGACGACGGGCTGAAGCGGGTCCACGTCGGGCCGGGAGCGCCTCACGGCGCGAGGCCGCTCGTAGCGGCGTGTCATGGGACCCGGGGCTACCGCGGCCCGACGCCGTCACAGGATATCGCACCCGACCGGAGGCTGCTCCCGGGCTAGGACAGCTCTCCTTGACGCCAGAGCGAGGCGGCGGCGGTGAGGTCGTCAGCGGTGTCGAGGAGGTGCGCCGCCCTGGTGGCCGCCTCCTCACCTTCCGACCGATCCGCCCGCCCGGCGGCGACGACCCGGCAGAACGCCGCGGCGCGCTCCAGGGCCACCGCCAGATCGCCCTCGAACACGCCGGCGAGGATGGCGTCGGCGAGCGTGGTCACCTCGGTCGGCCCGGGAGGCTCCGCGGCTCCCGCCACGGCGTGGTCGACGTCGGCGAACCGCACTCCGGCCGTGTAGTCGAGGCTGGCCTCGTCGGGCGCCCGGCGTACCCACTCCCGCAGGACGTAGAGCCGCCACAGTGCGCCGGGCAGCGATCGGCCGGGCCGATGCGCCCAGAGGTCGGCGACGGTCGAGAGGCCGAGCTCCTCGACGAGGTCGACGAGGCGAGCGGTGACGGTGGGGTCGTTCGCGGCTCTTCCGGCGTGGACGAGCACGGCTGCGGTCTGATGGGCGGCCTCGATCTCCTGCATGGGATCGACGGTTCCACCGAACGCCTCCATCGCGGCCGGGCTCATCATGGCCGGCCGTCGAGGCTGTCTGCGGTCCTCGCTCATCACTCCCATCCTGCCGTATGCGTCGATCGGCGGCCCTGAGGTCCGCCCTCGGTTGTCGCGCGGCCCGTCCGCAACGACGGATTACGTCATGAGTCGCGGCGGGTTCGGACGAACTGCTGACCGTGTCGCCATCTCTTTGCGACAACGGCCGACGCTCGTGGTCGAGTCGCGACGAGGGGCGCCCGCCGGGATGGCCCCGTTGACCGCTCCGGGCTGCTACCTGCCGCTACTGACCGCGGCCGGTCTGCGCCTGGAGACGGTCGATGTGCTCCGACGCCTGCGCCTTGGTGAGGTCGGCGGGCAGCTGCTCACCGGCCTGGCGGGCCAGCGTCTCGAGGTAGCTGCGCTGCGCCCCTGTCATCGGCTCGTCGCCGGTGACCCAGTCACTGGGGTCCTTGACCGTCGTTGAGGCCTCACCTGGCTGCGACGCGCCGATCGTGTCCGCCGACGGCCCGGCGTCGGCTTCTTCTCGGCCGCTGCCGGCGTTGACACCCTGAGACTCGACGAGGTCCGGCAACGCTGTCTGCTCCGCCTGCCCGTGCTCCTCCGGCACCGGCGAGTACTCGGTGTTGCTGCCTGCGTCGTTGGCCCCGGTCGATGACTGGCTCATGGCTCGACCCTAGGTTGCGCCGCCGACAGCGGCATCCGGAGCCACTCGGATCGGGACTGCGCGTGTTCGAACAGGTCTGGACGCCCGGTCAGTCCGGCTCGCCCCCACCTGACACGCCGACCGGCGCCTGCTCGTTCTCCGCCTCCGAGCGCCGGCGCAGCACCTGGACCAGCCGCAGTCCCGCCGCGGCGGCCACGGCGCCGAACGCGATCCACAACCCCACCTGCCGCGGCCCGACCGCCGGATCCGACTCGAGAACCACGGGACCCACCGCCGCGGCAGGCTCGGGCGTCGGCGGGGCGGGGTAGCCCGGCATGGCGGGACCGGGCCGGTTCGGGTCGAGGGTCATCGTGAGCGCGTCATAGGGCGACACGACGCCCCACCCCGCCGCCGCGTCCTTGACTCCGGCTCGGGGGCGTTGGGCGGAGGCCTCGATCCGGTACTTCCACAGGGCCGGCCCCTCCTCGGGATACCGCTCGGCCAGCAGCGCCGCCGTGGCCGCCACCAGCGGCGTCGCGAAGCTCGTCGCCGGCGCTCCGGAGAGCAGGCAGTCGCCCACGTGCCCCATTGCGGCGTTGAGACCCTGGCCCACGGCGGCCGCCGTGATGTGGTCGCCCTGGATGTTCGCCCGTGTGTCCACCGCGCGGGACTGGTCCACCGACGTCACGGACACCACCCCGGGAAAGGCCGCCGGATACCGCGGGCCGTCCTTGGCGTTCGGCGTCGAACCGCGGTCGCCCGCGCTGGCGACCACCAGCGCTCCCTTGCCGGTCGCATACTCGACCGCCGCGCCCAGCGCCGGGTCCGGTGTCTCGACGCTCATCGACACGTTGACCACCGTGGCGCCGAGGTCGACGGCCGCCCGGATGCCTTCGGCGAGCCGCGGGGTGGTCGGGGTGAGCGCCTTGAGCCGGTCGTCGGACGTCCCCTCGGTCGAGGTCACCCCGAAGACCTGTACCGGCACGAGCGTGGCGTCCCGAGCCAGCCCGACCTGGCCGGAGCCGTCCACCGCTCGGCCGGCCACCAGGCTGGCGACTACAGTGCCATGACCGGAGAGGTCGTTGCGCCCGGTCGAATCAGGCGTCCAACCCTCGACGGCCGGCAGGAGGGACTTCCCCGGCCGCACGACGCTGTCGGCCGGCAGGTGCGCGTTTCCCACGTCGATACCCGAGTCGACGATCGCCACCGTCACCCCGCGCCCGGTCGCCAGCTTCCAGACCGACGCCACGCCCATCTGGGTGAGGGCCGGTGAGCGCTGCTGCACGTAGACCGGACCGGTCCGCTGCTCGGTGCACGAGCCGTCCGCGGCCGCGGCGGGAGTGACCGGCAGTGCCAGAACGACCACCAGGGCCATCGACCCGGCGCCCGCCGCGAGCACACCGAGGTGAGCACCACGCATGCCCTGTCTCACTGGCCCGGCTCGACCCTCGGTGCGCCGACCGCGGCCTCGCTCAGTGCCGGGCCGGCCGGCAGCAACGACACCCACGACGGCGGGACGTAGCGTGGCGTGAGGTCCTTGTAGCCCAGCCGGGCCAACGTCTCCGCCGACGGGTCGGTGATCGTGAACGCCTGCCCGGACTGGTCGACGACGGCCACCGGGCCCGACGTCCCGGTGGAGCTGGCCCGAACCAGCGCGCCACGGCCGGCCTGGACGTAGACCTGCTGCTTGTTGGGCGGCTTGACGAACGACGAGTCGGCCGACGTCGTCGCCAGGTGCGTCGTCGCCGGCTTGCCCTCCACCGTCTCGATCACCGCGCACGGCGTACCGGTGGCGCGGGACGGGACCGCCGTCGGCCAGTCCTCGGGCAGGAAACCCTTGGTGTCGCTCGGCTGGACCCGAGCGAGGTCGTCGTTCGAGACGGTGACCGGCTTGCCCAGGCCGTCGGGCGCCACGGCCTGGTAGACCGCTGCGGCGAACGTGCTCAGCGGGATGGTCCCGTTGGCCACCATGACCGACATCGCGTCGTTCTGGTCCTTGTTGACGACGAGCTGGCCGACCGTGGCCAGCTTGTTGCCGAGGGTGTACTGCCCGGTGAGCGGCTGACCCACCTGCGCTCGGTTCTTGAAGGCGAACGCGTCGAAGGCCAGGTCGGTCCCGGGGTTGAAGAGGTCCGCCCAGGTCCCGGTCACGCCCTGGGGCGTCTCGAGCTGCCCGAGGTACTGCTTGACCGGGTCGTAGGAGCCGGCGGGGATCGCGTATCGCCGGCCAGCGGCGAGCAGATAGCGCACGTCCTGCCCGGTACCGGTGACTTTCACGGTCAGACCGCTGGCATCGGCGTATGCGGGTGCGGTCGCCGACCCGATGGTCAGGGCGGGCTTGGTGCCGTCGAAGCAGCTGACCCAGCCGCTCTGGAGCAGGGACCCCGCCGGCGGAAGGTCGTCGGGAGCCCCGAGAATGCCCAACGTCGACCCGTGCGGCGTCGCGGCGATCTTGTCGTCGTCGACGACGAGTACCTCGAAACCCTTGTCAGACGGAAGGATCAGCCGAGCCGACGTCGCATTGAGAACAGGGTGCAGCGTCCCTTTGATCGTGACGAACCGCGCCGCCGACGTCTTGCCGATGACGACGTACCCGTTGTCCCATCCGTCCGGCAGCGGCTGCGCGAAAAGGCCCGCGATGGCGGCGCCCCCGACGAGCAGACCGCCAAGCGCGACGCCCGCGACGACCGGCCGGGAACGCGAGACGCTCTCGACCTCGCGGCCGCCCGGGGCCCCGCTCAGGAACGCCGACACGAGCCGGCGGCGGTTGTACGCGTGCGCCTCGACGAGATCGCGTTTGCTCGCCACGGGTCAGCTCCGGAACGCGGCGATCAAGCCCAGCGCGAGGACCAGCAGCGGGATGAGGACGAAGAGCGCCAGCCCTTCACAGACGTCGAGGATCCTGCCCTTCCGGACCGTGGTCTTGTCGGGCAGCGCCAGACTGACCAACACGCCCGCCGCGGCCACGCCGACGACCGGTCCGATGACCACGCCCCACGCGGGATGCTGCAGGAGAGCGGTCACGGTGCCCGTCACGATGCCCAGCGCCCCGCCGAGCAGGCCGACGACGACGTCGCGAGCGAGGAGGAACTGGCGGGTGCGCATCATCTGCACCACGCCGGCGGCCCAGACGATCCCCAGCCCCGCCCAGCCGAGCTGGACGACCCACGGAGCGCCGAGAACGACGACCAGCGCCACGCT
>DATLPT010000038.1:0-32815 GCA_035535635.1 Lapillicoccus sp.
GCGAGACGATCCGGCTCGACGGGGCGATCCGGATGTCGCCGCGGTGACGGTGACGGCGCCGGTGGAACGACCGGTCCGGACGGAGGTTCACTCCGGTGTGCTCGTCGTGACGATCTCTCGTCCGGAGGCGCGCAACGCGATCAACACCGTGACCGCGGAAGCGCTGGGCGGTGCGATGGATCGGCTCGACTCCGAGGACGCTCTGGTCGCGGGCGTCGTCACCGGCGCCGGCGGCACGTTCTGTGCGGGGATGGACCTCAAGGCGTTCCTCGCGGGTGAGCGACCGTCGATCCCGGGTCGGGGGTTTGCCGGCATCGTCGAACAGCCGCCCACGAAACCGCTCATCGCGGCGGTCGAGGGGTATGCCTTGGCTGGTGGGTTCGAGATCGCGCTGGCGTGCGACATGGTGGTCGCCGCGGACAACGCGCGGTTCGGCCTGCCCGAGGTCAAGCGTGGGCTGGTCGCCGCCGGCGGCGGGCTGATGCGGCTGCTCCAGAAGGTTCCGCCCGGAGTGGCCCAGGAGTGGGCGCTGACCGGCGACCTCGTGGAGGCCCGGCGCGCATACGAGGTCGGGCTGGTCAACCGACTGACACCACCGGGCGAGGCGCTGGCCGGAGCCCTGGAGCTGGCTGGGGCGATCGCGGCCAACGGGCCGCTGGCCGTGCGCGCCACGAAGCGGATCCTGCACGAGGCGCCGGAGTGGCCGTCGGCGCGGATGTTCGACCTCCAGCGCGAGATCAGCGAACCGGTACGCGCCTCGGAGGACGCCCGCGAGGGGGCGACGGCGTTCAAGGAGAAGCGCGCACCTCGGTGGCGCGGCCGCTGAAGGGTTCGTGCTCTGAACAGCGCCGAGTTCCGACCGCCCACCGCACGAACCGTCAAGCCGGGTCGGGGAAGTCGGGCTTGCGCTTGGCCATGAACGCTGCGGCGCCCTCCACCATGTCGTCGCTCCCCACCGCCTGGGTGAGCATGCCCAGCCCGGTCAGGAATGAGTCGCGCGCCGCGTTCCACCACAGGTTGGAGCTGACCTTGGTGATCTCGAGATACCGGGGGCTGAGCGCCGCCAGCTCCGCCACCCAAGCGTCCACCGTCGCCACCAGTGCGTCGTCGTCCACCACGGCGTTGACCAGGCCCATCTCCAGGGCCTGCTCCGCTGAGTACCGGCGGCAGAGCATGGCCAGCTCCTTGGCCCGCTTCTCCCCGATCTGGATCCCCATGACGTTGGTCGCGCCGGTCACCGGCGACGAGCCGACGCGGGGCCCGGTCTGACCGAAGGTCGCCGACCGCGCGGCGACCGCGAGGTCGCACGCCACGACGAGTTCGTTCCCGCCCCCGGCGGCGGCGCCGTTCACCGCTGCGATCACCGGTCGGGGGCACGTCCGGATCGCGTCGAACAGCCGCAGCGAACCGGCATACAGGCCGCGCATACCGGCCAGGTCGGGCGAGGCGAGGTTCGTCAGCGCTCCCCCGGCACAGAAACCCTTACCCGTGCCGGTGATCACGACCGCGTGGTGCCGTGCGACACCGGCCAGTGCCTCGACGACGGTCGCCGCCATGTCGGCGTCGTACGCGTTTCGCCGGTCCGGCCGGTTGAGGGTCACCCACAGCGCGGGCCCGCGAACCTCGGTTTCGACGTCAGCCACAACGACTCCTCTCTCATCGGACCACAGGCCCCCTATCCAACCGTCGCTCGCGGCCGAAGCAGGCTGCGGTGCCGGTCCATCCGGCGCCATCCGAGCGCGTCGTCGGCGATGAGCAGCGCCTGGATGTTCGCCGACCCCTCACCGGTCTGCCAGAGCTTGGCGTAGTTGAGGTACAACCCGATCGGGAGGTCGTCGCTGAACGCGGCTCCGCCGAAGATGTCAGCCGTCGCCTGCGCCGCCCGGTTGCACACCTCCCCCGCGTAGTACTTGGCGATCGAGCTCTCCCGCGTGGCCAGGTCGCCGGTGTCGTAGCGTGCGGCGGCCCCCCGCACGAGGCCGCGCGCTGCGGCCACCTCACACGTCATGTCGGCCAGCTGCTTCTTGACCATCTGGAAGCTGCCGATCTTCTCGCCGAAGGCCTCTCGTTCGTCGGCGTAGGCGAGTGCCGCGTCGAGGCATGCCTGCGCCAGCCCGACCGACCGCGCGGCGACACTGAGCCGCCCGTAGTCCAGCGCGTTCATGGCGACGACGAACCCCTCCCCCACCTCGCCCAGCAGGCTGCCGTCCGGGACCCGGACGTCCACCAGCGACACGGCGTTCGTGGGCATCAGCTTCCCGAGCCCGCGGCAGGGCACCCGGGTGGCCTCGAAGCCGGGTGAACGCGTCGGCACGACGAACGCGGTCACGCCACGATGCCCGGCGGACGGGTCGGTACGCGCGTACACCACGGCGGCGTCGGCGACGTTGGCGTTCGTGATCCACATCTTCGAGCCGTTGAGGACCCAGTCCGAACCATCCCGCACCGCCCGGGTTCGCATCGAGCCGAGGAAGTCTGACCCGCCGGCCGGTTCGGTCATGGCGTTGCAGCCCAGTGCCCGGCCGGCGACCAGGTCCGGCACCCAGCGGGCGACGAGGTCGGGCGGTCCCCAGTTGGCGATGGTCAGAGGTACCGTGGCGGCCTGGAGGTTCATCGCCGCGGAGAGCGGCGGGTAGACCCAGGCCAGCTGCTCGGCCACCGCGGCCAAGGCGGCGAAGCCGACGTCCGTCCCACCGAGTGACTCGTCGAAGACGCACCCGAAGAACCCGAGCTCGCCCATCTCGACGTAGAGATCCCGGGGGAACTCTCCCGAGTCCTCGCGGTCCCGGATACCAGGACGGACCCGCTCCCGGCCCCACTCACGCACGAGTCGCGCCAGGGCCTCGATCGTCTCGTCGTCGTAGCCGAGGTTCTCATTCATCGAGACCCACCTCTCCGCCTGGCGAAGCTCACCGCCGCGACAACAATGTTAATCTTTGGCATGGATTGTCCTTTCCTCACGTCGAAAGGCGCGCGCGGATGACCATCAACGGCACCTCGACCCGGCCGCCGAAGGCGGCCCTGCTCGTCGCCCAGCGGATCGTCCAGGACGCCCTGCGTGAAGGGCGCAACCCTGGCGACCTGCTGGCTCCGGAGCGAACCATGCTCGAGCGCTACCAGACCGGTCGCGGGACGCTGCGAGAAGCGTTGCGGTTGCTGGAGTTCCAGGGCGTCATCACCCTGAAGCCCGGGCCGCGCGGAGGCCCAGTCCTTCAGGACCCGGATGCCTCGCACCTGGCGAGCAACCTGGTGCTGCTCATGCAGCTGAAATCCGCGCCGTTCCGCAACATCGTCGAGGTTCGCACGGCGATGGAGCCGATGATCAGCAGCCTCGCCGCGGAGCGAATGGACGACGAGGCCCTCACCGACCTCGAGGGCACCATCACCCAGATGCGGGAGGAGATCGAGGACCAGCACTCCTTCCTCGACGCCAACAAGCGCTTCCACGACATCATCGCCTGGTCGTCCGGCAACGCCCTGTTCGGTTACATCATCGACTCGCTGTCCGGGATCATGGACGGCACGGCGATCGGCATCGACTACCCGAGCCACCGCCGGCAGGCCATCCTCAAGGCGCACATCGCCATCTTCGACGCGCTCAAGGCCCGTGACCCGGAGCGGGCAGAGGCGCGCATGCGTGAACACATCGGCGCCTATGAGAGGTACGCGGCGCGCAAGTTCCCGCAGGTCCTCCAAGAGACGATCCCTTGGGAGCAGCGCTACTTCGCGTGAGAGCCGCCGATCCGCGCCTCGGCCGCACTCGGCCACTTGCCCTGGCGAGCTACTGAGCGGCAAGCGCCGCCTCGCCGAGGAAGGCCCGCAGCACCGAGGCGTTGTCGCGCGCGCTCGTCGCCGGACCGGTGAACACCACCTCGCCGCGGGCGATGGCGACGACGTCGTCGGCGACGTCGAGCCCGGCCTCGGCGTTCTGCTCGACCATGAGGATGCCGATGCCCGAGTCGGCCATGGCTCGCACCTTGGTGAGGATCGAGTCGACCACGGCCGGCGCGAGGCCCATCGACGGCTCATCGAGCAGCATCACGGCCGGCTGCGACATCAGCGCCCTGCCGAAGGCGAGCATCTGCTGCTCGCCACCGCTCAGCAGACCGGCCGCCGAGTGGCTGCGGTCCGAGAGGATCGGAAACATCTCGTAGACCTTCGCCAGGGTCTCGTCGTAGCCGCCCCTCGGTGCGGTGTAGGCGCCCATCCGCAGGTTCTCGTGGATCATCAACGGGCTGAACACTCGGCGCCCCTCGGGCACCAGGGCGATGCCACGACGGACAATCGCGTGCGGCGGGAGGCCGGTGATGTCCTTGTCGTCCAAGCGGATGGAGCCAGAGGTCGGCTTCTCCAGGCCGGCGATGGCCTTGAGTGTCGTGCTCTTGCCCGCGCCATTGGCGCCGAGGACGAGGGTGACCTTGCCCGGCTTGACCGCGAGGCTGACTCCGCGGACCGCCTCGACCTTGCCGTAGCTGACGTGGACCTCACTGACCTCAAGCATGCTCGCGCCACTTCTTCCCGAGGTATGCCTCCTGCACCTGCGCGTTCTGGACCACCTCGGCAGGGGTGCCCTCGGCGATGAGCTGGCCGAAGTTCATCGCGAAGACGTAGTCGCAGGTGTCGATCATCATCTGGACGTCGTGCTCGACGAGCAGCTGACAGAGCCCCTCGCCGCGCAGGCTCTTGAGCAGCTCCGAGATCTCGGCGCGCTCCTTCTGGTTCATCCCGGCGGTTGGTTCGTCGAGAAGGAGCAGGCGGGGGTTCATTGCGATGGCCCGCGCGATCTCGACCCGGCGCTGAGTGCCGTAGGAGAGCTCCGAGGGGTAGAAGTCCTCGAACCCCTGCAGGCTGGTCCGAGCGATGGCGTCGGCGACCGCGGGCGAGCCACTGCGCGCGAAGATCCGCGAAAAGGCTCCCGGCCCGTCGGATCCGGTCCTCGCCCGGGCGTCCGCACCCAGCTGGATGTTGTCGAGGACCGTGAGGTCCCCGAGCAGCCGGACCGTCTGGAAGGTCCGGGCGACCCGACGCCTGGCGACCTCCGCGGGGGGCACCCGGTGGTACTCCTCCCCGTCGAAGAACATCTCGCCGCGAGTCAGCTGGGTGAGCCGGGTCAGGGCGCCCAGCAGAGTGCTCTTGCCGGAGCCGTTGGGGCCGAGAATCCCGTAGATCTTGCCGGCCTCCAGCGAGAGCGACAGACCGTCGACCGCCTTGACCCCGCCGAAGTGGACGGCGACGTCCCGCGCCTCGAGGACCGGGGTGACGTTCGCCGTCACCTGCTCGCTGACTGCGGTCATTTCGTCGCCTCCACCTCGGACGACTCCTTGAGCGTCTCGATGACCTCGGAGTCGGTGTCGGGCGCATCGTCGTCGCCCACGCTGGCCACCTCTGACGTGGCCGCCCGGCGCCGCCGTCGCTGCAAAGCCCGCTGGGCGTCGACGAACAGTCCGTGGATTCCCCGCGGCAGGAAGATCGCTGCGAGAGCCACGATGAGGCCGTAGATGAGCGGCTGCCACTCGCCCACGGCGTTCAGGACCTCGGGAAGCCAGGTGAAGATGAGGGCACCGAGGACGGCGCCCTTCCAGGACCGGGCCCCGCCGACGATGATCATCGTCAACGCGAGGACGATCAGCCCGAAGCCGATGTCCATGGGGGTGACCGTGCTGCGGATGAGGATGTTCATGGCACCGGCCGCCCCGCCGAGGGCGCCGCTGGCGGCGAACGCGACCAGCCGGTAGCGGCGAACGCTGATCCCGACGGACGCGGCAAGCTCGGGGTCGTCGCGCACGGCGTCGACCCGCCGCCGGGTGCGGCCCACCTCTGAGAGGGCGACGAGGACCACGACGGCGAGGGACACCCCTATCAGCTGGGGCGTCCCGAAGTCGGTGATCACGCCGTACAGTCCGGTCGGACCTCCGGTGAGGTCGCCGCCATTGATGGCGATCACCGAGATGATCAGGTCGAACGCCACGGTGGCCATGGCGAGGTAGAGGCCGGCCAGCCGGGCAATGACCAAACCGAGCAGGAGTCCGACAACAGCGGCCACGGCCGCCGCGATCAGCACCGAAAGGAGACCCGGTGTTTCATAGCGAAGAGTGACGATGCCCGCGAGGTAGGCCCCGATGCCGTAGGACCCGGCGCCGGCGAACGAGAAGACGCCCATCCGGAGCGGCACCTGGACGCTGAGGGCGAGGACCAACCCGATGAAGGTGGCCTGGACAAGGACGGCGTTGGCGTCGAGGAAGTCGCTCACGTGCGACGCACCTCCTTGCGACCGAAGAGGCCCGACGGCCGGACGAGCAGCACGAGGAAGATGAGGCCGAACGACACCGCATCGACCCACAGGCCGTTGGTCTGCGTGAGGACCACGGTCTCGGCGGCGGCGAGCAGGAACGATCCCGCATACACCCCGGCGGTGCTTCCCACACCGCCGAGGATGATCGCCGCGAAGGCCTTGACCAGCAGCGTGTCCCCGCTCTCGGGGGTGATCGCGCCGAGGCTGTAGGTGAGCAGGATCCCCGCAAGCCCCGCGAGGGCGCCCGACACCGCCATGGCGCCGAGCGCGAGCCGGCGGCGGTCGACGCCCATGATGGAGGCGACCTCGGAGTCGACGCCGATCGCACGGAGAGCCAGTCCCTGGCGCGAGCGCCGCAGCCACAGCGACGTCGCCACCCCCAGCACCGCGGCCAGCACGATGGTCATGAGCTGGACGTTGGTGATCCAGTAGTTGCCGAAGGTCAGCTTGGTCACCTCGAACGGCGACCCCTCGAACCCGAACGGCGTGCTCTTGGTGTAGTACTGCGCGATGGAGAGCGGCACGATGGCGATCCCGATGCCGCCGATGAGGATCTGCATCTCGGCGGAGCGTTTGTCCTTGGCCCGCTTGAGAATCTGCTCGAAGGCCAGCACCTGGATGAGCAGCGACAACAGCGCGCCGACGACGATGCCGATGAGCACCATGACGAGGAACGGCAGCGGAGCGCGCTGCAGGAGCAGGTAGGCGGTGAAGGACGAGAACATGAAGATCGACCCGTGCGCGAAGTTGAGGATGTCGATCGTGCCCCAGGTCAAGCTCATTCCCAGGGCGAACAGCACGTAGATGGACGCGAGGCTCAGGGCGCCGATCAGCTCCTGCATCGCGAGTCTTCCCTTCCGTCGGTGAGAACCGGCGCGGGTGGTGGAGGCGTATGCCGCTCCACCACCCGCGTGTGTCGGTCGGCTCGAGGCCGGCTCACGGGCCGGTGGTCGAGCTTCCGCTGGACGTCGGTGAGACCGTCGACGTGGAGACACCGGCAGCTTCGTAGAGCAGGTCTTCCTTCTCTCCGTTCCACCGCACGACGACGCCCGGGACCTGCAGGTCGCGGTCGACCCAGATCAGGCCGCTGCCGAGGGCGCCGTCGAACTTCTCCTTGGCGACCACGGCCATGCCGTCCTTGATCTTGGCCCGGTCGGCGCTGCCGGCCTGCTTGATCGACTTGGCCAGGAACCACGCCGCGTCGTAGGCCTCGGCCGCGTAGTTGAGCGGGTCCTCCGCACCGTTGGCGGCCTTGTACGCGGCGACGAACTTCTTGCTCGAGGCCGCAGTCTGCTGGTAGTTGAAGTCGACCGGCCACACCATGCCGGCTCCGTCGGCTCCGGCCGGCTTGAGGTTGCCGGCACTCGCCCCGGAGTTGCCGAGTACCTCACCGGTGTAGCCGGCTTGGCGCAGCTGCTTCATCGCCGTCGGGTTCTGGGCGCCGACCAGGAGGATCGACACGACGTCGGGCTTGCCGCCGAGGATCTGGCTGATCGGAGCCGCGTAGTCCTGGGTCGTGCCCTGCACACCGATGCTGCCGGTGACGGTCATGCCCAGCTCTTTGGCGATGGCCGGCAGGGTCTGGCCGCCGATGTTCTGCAGGGTCGGCGTCGCCTGGGTGTAGATGATCCCGATCGACTTGTAGCCCTTCTCCTGGATGAACTTCTTGATGATCGGGTAGTACTCCCGCATCAACGGCGTCGCGCGGTAGGTGTAGTCGCCGATGACGACCCCGTCGCTTCCCGCCTGGGTGTAGATGATCGGGACCCCGCCCTTCTGTGCCAGCGGGGACTGGGCCACCGCCTCGTTGCTCGACACGGAACCGAAGAGGGCCGCGACCGACTTGTCACCGATCGCAGTCGTCGCGACCTGTGCCGCCGTGGCAGCCGTGCTCTTGGTGTCGGACTTCTCCAGCTGGATGGTCGAGTTGCCGAGGAACTTCTGCTCGTTGATCTCCTTGACCGCCAGGTCGTAGCCCTTGTTGGCCGCGTTGCCGGCGAAGGCGACCACACCGGTCGTGGGGTTGGTCGAGACGACCTTGATCGTCGCCGGGAGGTTGCTCGTGTCTCCACCGGTGGCTGCGCCCCCTCCGGAGGAGCCTCCCGACGAACCGGAGCTGCAGGCGGCCAGGGCGATGAGCGCTCCCGCAGCGACCATCGACCGCACCGCGAAGCGGCGCCGGCCTCGGAACACCTCGTCGTGCATCCGATCCTCCTTGATGAGTATGCGTATCATGCTCATGATTAGCATGTGTCGGCCAACCCTAAGGGCTTCGGCTACCCGTGGCAAGCACTTCTCCGCAGCCGATGGTCGACTCGTTATGACGATGGTGTACCGGCGGGGACGCGTTCGGCCAGAAAGCGGTCGAACGCCTCGTCGCGATCCCGCCGGAACCGCACGGAAATCGCCGCATCGGGAGCGAACAGGTCAAACCCATGGACCGCCCCTGGGTACACGTGCAGCTCCGTCGGCACCCCGGCCGCCAGGAGCCGCGAGGCAAACGAGATGTCTTCGTCCCGGAACCCATCCAGCTCCCCCGTCCCGATCCACGCCGGCGGCAGCCCGGCCAGGTCGGCCGCCCGACCCGGCGCCGCGTAGGCGGGCACCCCTTCTGCCGACAGGACGCCCAGGTACGCCGCCCAGCCGAGCCGGTTGCTCTCGACGTTCCAGAGCCGCGGGTCCTGCACCATCCGACTGGACGGCGTCAGAGCACGGTCGTCGAGCATTGGGTAGACGAGCAGCTGCCCCGCGATCGGGACCTCGCCCCGGTCTCGGGCCAGCAACGCGGTCGCCGCCGCAACGCCACCTCCCGAGCTGGCACCGCCGAGGACGATCCGGCCCGCGTCGATCCCGAGGTCGTGGTGCGAGGCGGAGAGCCAGCAAAGGCCTGCGTATGCGTCGTGCAACGCTGCGGGATAGGGCGACTCGGGCGACCGCCGCCAGTCGACCGCTACGGCGATGCACCCGGTTCGGGCGACCAGGTCCTGGAGCATCGGGTCGTCCTGCGCCGCCGCACCGAGGACATGACCGCCACCATGAACCCACAGCAGTGCGGCGGCGTCCGCGGTCGGGGCCACCGGACGGTGGATCCGGACCAGGACGTCCGGGTCGCCGGCGTGACCGGGGACCAGTCGGTCGTCGGTGCGGACCGTCGGTGGCGGCGCCTGCCGAGCAGCAGCGCGGGCGGCCAGCTCCGCCCGCTCGCGGCGGGCGAGGGTGATGTCGGCGAGGTCGAGCAGCGGGATGGAATCGAGGGCCGCCCGGATCTGTGGGTCGACCCGTTCCTCGAACCCGTCGTCCGCCGGCTCGGTCATCTCGACAGACCTCGCCGCGGGCCGGGAGTGAACGTCGTGGGGATGCGCTGGAAGCCGGCGTTGACCCCCTGGTGTGGGTACGCCTCGACGGCCGCCAGGTCGATGCAGTAGTCGGGCATGCGCGTGATGACCTGACCGATCAGCTCGCGCGCGATGGCGCGCCCGATGTGGGCGCCGGCGCACCGGTGGATCCCCATGCCGAAGGCGGTATGACGGTTGGGCCACCGCTCCAGGTCCACCTCGTCCGGGTGGTCGAACTGCGCGGGGTCGCGGTTCGCCGAGGACCATGCGAGCAGCACCCGGTCTCCCGCCCGCATCGGGCAGCCGTGGAAGTCCACGTCGTGGGTCACCGTCCGGGCCAGGGCCTGCGTCGGGGAGAAGGCGCGGAGGAACTCCTCGACGGCCCGCTCGAGCTGGTCGGGATGCTCGCGGAGGCGGTCCCGTTGGGCTGGGTGCCGATAAAGGTGGACGAGCGTCTGCGACACCAGTGACGCGGTCGTACCGACTCCCCCCGAGATGAGCAGCTCGACGATGGAGTAGACGGCCTCGTCGGTGATGGGGGCGCCGTCGACCTCGGCGTCGAGGAGGACTGAGATGACGTCGCCGCGTGGCGCTCGTCGGCGCTCGAGGATGGCCTCGGTGATGCTCCGCTCCATCCAGGGGATGTCGACCGCGACGGCGTGGGCATGCTCCGGGCTGCCGACCCGGTGCGCGAGGACCGAGTGCAGCGCTTGCGAGTAGCGCCGCCAGTCTGAGACGTCGAGGCCGAGCCAGTCGATGGTGACCACCGCCGGGACCCCGATGACTGATGCGAGGTCGCACGAACCGGTCTCGATGACGTCGTCGACGAACGCCGTCGTCCATCGCTCGATCAGCGGCCGCATGCCATCGACAGCTGCCGGCGAGGTCAGGGGGTTGATGACCTTGCGGTACCAGCGGTGCTCCGGCAGGTCGAGCTCGACCGGGATGTGAAGGCGGACCGGCGCCTTGGGGATGACGTTGTTCAGGCCAGTGCCGCCGTGCGCGCTGCGACCGGAGGCGAAGGTCGCGTCGTCCCTCGCTGCGTCGAAGACGCCCGCGTAGTCCGACACCACCCAGAACCCGCCGTGCGCCTCGGTCCAGGCCACCGGCGCCTCGGACCGGAGCCGTCGGTACGCGGCCACGGGGTCGGCCGAGTGCGCGGCGGAGTTGTGGTCGAAGTCGACCACCGGACAGCCGCTGTGCTCAGACCTCACGCCTACCTCCCGCCGCTCAAACTCTGAATATGATAGGGAGTGATTAGTCCGCATGGAAGGGTGAGGAGGCCCGGTGGAGATCGGTGTCATCCTCGGCGACGTCCGCACGAGCGTCTCGCCACGAGACCACCTGGACCAGCTGCTCCGGCAGATCGAGGCCGTGCAACGCAACGGGCTCACCTACGTGACTATTGGTCACCACTACCTCTACGGCGACCTGCGCTGGCTGCAGCCGGTGGCCACCCTGGCGCGGCTCGCGGCCGAGATCGACGACCACGTCACCCTCGCGACGACGATCATCCAGGCACCGCTATACCACCCGGTCGCCTTGGCCGAAGAGCTGGCGACGCTCGACATCCTCTGTCGCGGAAGGTTGGTCGTCGGTGTGGGCGCGGGCTACCGCGCTGACGAGTTTGCTGCGTTCGGCGTCGACTACGCGCAGCGCTTCGCGATGCTCGACGAGTCCGTGCTGCTGATGAAGCGGCTCTGGACCGAGGACGAGGTGACGCACGCCGGCCGGTTCTGGCGACTGGACGGCGCCCGGCCGCACATCCGCCCCTGGCAGCAGCCGCACCCACCCCTCTGGGTCGGCGCCATGGGTGCGGCGGGCGTGCGGCGCTCCGCCCGGCTCGGCGACGGTTGGCCGGTGACGCCGGAGACGAAGATCCCGGAGATGGTCAGGCTGCTCTCGATCTACGAGGACGAGCGCGAGCGGCTCGGCCGGCCGCAGGCGCGCCACCCGTTGCGCCGCGAGATCGTTCCCGGTCCGACGTCCGACGCGGCGTTCGAGCGGTTCGAGTACATGGCCAAGGAACGGCTGGTCGCCTACGCGCAACGCCAGCTCGCGACCCGCGACGCGGGCCAGCTGACGTCCTCGTTCCGCGACGTCGCCGCCAAGGAGACATTCATCGGGACCCCCGACGAGTGCGTCGCGCAGGTCCGTGAGCTGGCCGCCGTGGTCCCCATCGACCCGATTCTCGTCCGCGCCCAGTGGCCCCACCTCACCGGCGACGAGGTGGTGGCCTATCTCGACGACCTTGGTCGCGACATCGTCCCGGCGGTGCGAGAGATCGAGCCGGTCGAGCGGGTCGTCCGCGGCTGACGCGCCCCACCGTCGCGCCGAGCTCAGAGGTTTCCGGTGGCGGGTCAGCCGACGACGCCGGCCGCGCGGAGCGACGCGACCCGCCCCGACGCATACCCGAGCTCGTCGAGAACTTCGTCGGTGTGCTGGCCGACCGACGGCGGCGGCGAGGGAACCGGCGTACGGCTGCGGCTGAACCGTGGGCTCACGGCCGGCTGCAGGACTTCGAAGCCGGGCATCGGCTGGTATGCGTCTCGAGCCGCCGCCTGCTCGTGCCGCGTGGCCTCGTCGAGGTCGAGCACCGGCGTGACGCAGGCGTCATGGTCCCGGAAGGCGGCCGCCCATTCGTCGCGGGTGCGGGTGCTGAAGACGGCGCTCAGCGCGTCGCGAAGTCGCGGCCACAGGGAACGGTCCTTGTGCGCGAGACGCAGTGCGTCATCGGCCGGAAACTCCAGCACGTCGAGCGCGACGAGGAAGAACCGCTCCTCGACCGTGCCCATGGCGACCCAGCGACCGTCGGCACAGGTATACGTGTCGTAGTAAGGAGCGCCGGTGTCGAGGAGGTTGGCGCCCCGGTCGAGGGACCACTGTCCCTGGGCCCGCAGGCCCTGGACGAAGCCCATGATCGTCGTCGTCGCGTCAAGGACGCTGGCGTCGACCACCTGACCGCGGCCGCTCGAGCGTGCCTCGAGCAGCGCACAGACCACCCCGAAGGCCGTGGACGTCGCTCCGCCGCCGAGGTCGCCGACGAGGTTGATCGGCGGGACCGGCCGGTCCCCGGCGCGGCCGACGGACCACAGCGCGCCGGTGAGCCCGATGTAGTTGATGTCGTGTCCGGCGACCGGGGCCCACGGGCCGTCCTGGCCGAAGCCGGTGAGCCGCGCGTACACCAGGCGCGGGTTGACTCCGTGGCAGACGTCCGGGCCGATGCCGAGGCGCTCGGCCACGCCGGGCCGGAAACTCTCGAGCAGGACGTCCGCATCGCGGACCAGGTCGAGCACCACCTCGGCGGCGGCCGGCGATTTGAGGTCGACGGCGATGGACCGGCGACCGCGCTCGATGACCGGGTTGGGCGTGTAGTCGCCGCTCGGGGCACCGAGGCGGTCGACGCGGACCACGGACGCGCCCATGTCGGCCAGCAGCATCACGCAGAACGGCCCCGGTCCGATGCCGGCCAGCTCGACCACGCGGATCCCGGCCAGCGGACCGGTCCGTGCGTCCTCAGCCACCGACGTCCTCCTCGACGAGCAGGGCGCGCAACCGCGCCTTCGCGATCTTGTCGAGGGTCGATCGTGGCAGGTCGTCGACCACCCGCACCGCTCGGGGGCGGCGGGGGCCGGTGAGCAGCGCGGCGCAGTGCTCCGCCAGGGTGGCGCCTGTCCATTCCGACTGCGGCGCGAGCGTGACGAAGGCGACCGGCACCTCGCCGAGCATCGGGTCCGGCCGGCCCACGACGGCGGCCTCGCGCACGCCGGCGACTCCGCGCAGGACCCGCTCGATCTCAGGCGCTCCGACGTTCTCGCCACCGACCTTGAGGACGTCCCCGTCCCGCTCGACGAAGGTCAGCGCACCGGACTCCTCCAGCCGGACCCGGTCGCCGGTCCGGAACCAGCCGTCCTCGGTGAAGGCCCGGGCCGTGGCGTCGGCGTCGCCCAGGTACTCCGAGAACAGCGACACTCCGCGCTCGCCCCGGACCAGGAGCTCACCTGTGCCTCCTGGCTCGACCGGAGCCAGCTCCTCGTCGACGACCTGCACGGCGTACTCCGGAGCGGGCCGGCCCATGGTGCCGTCGGCGTCGGGATGGCTCAGGCTTCCCACCACTGGGTGGGAGACCGTCTCGGTCATGCCGAACCACCCGGTGACCGGCACCCCACCGGTGACGGCGGACGGGGCCAGGGCGGCGCTGCTGCCCCACCCTCGGTACGAGTGTCGGGCTGGCGCCTCTTGGGTCGCCAGCGCCCGGAGGCAGAACGACACGACCGACGTCCACGTCGCGGCGTATCGGACCGAGACGTCCCAGAACCGCGAGGCCGAGAACTTGGGCACGAGGACGATCTGACCGCCGGACCACAGGCTGGAGAGGAACGAGTACGACAGGCCGTTGGTGTGGAACAGCGGCAGATGGATCAGGTTCACGTCTGCGGGCGTGAGCCCCTGGTGGGCGGCACCGACCTGGCCGGCCCAGAGGCAGTTGGCCTGCGTCCAGACGACGGCCTTCGGCCGTGCGGTGGTGCCGGACGTGTACTGGATCGACGCCGGTGCGGCGGGATCGGCTCGAGGGCGGGGTCCTGCCGGTCCCGCCAGAGACTCGAGGGTATGCCGGTGCGCACCGAGGCCGGGGACGTCCAGGACTTCGGCCGCCGGCATGGCCGAACCGGCGGTCCCGGCCAGCGCGCCCGAGGAGACGACGAGCCGAGGACGGCTGTGGCCGGCGACGTAGGCGAGGTCGTCCGGTCCGGACCGTGGATCCAGGCAGATGGCGACCGCTCCGAGCGACGCGATCGCCGACCAGACGAGGAGGAACTCGGGACAGTTGGGGAGGATGAGCGCGACCCGGTCGCCGGCGCCGACTCCGCGTTCGGCCAGTCCTGCCGCCAGCGATCGGACGGCGGCGGCGAACTCGCCGCGCGACCACGTCACCAGGTCGCCGTCGACGGGTTGCCAGGTAAGGAACGGCCGAGCCGCGTCGCGCTCGGCCCACCGCTCGACGAGCCAGCCGACGTCGCGCCCGAGGCTCGGCACCAACGCCGCTCGGCTCACGCCTCCGGCCACTGCAGGTGCCGCACGGTGAAGAACTCGGCGAAGCCGTCCAGGCCCATCTCGCTGCCGACGCCGGAGTGCTTGAAGCCGGTCCACGGCACGTCAGGACGGGCTGCGCCGCCGCCGTTGATGGCAACGGTTCCGGTCTCCAGGCGCAGAGCGACGTCGTGCGCGGCGGCTGGGTCGCCCCACACGAGAGCGTTGAGGCCGTATCGGCTGTCGTTGGCGAGAGCGACCGCCTCGTCGACGCTGTCGTACGCGAGGACCGTGACCACCGGAGCGAACAGTTCGTCCTGGCAGATCTCGTCACCCGCGTCGACGTCCCCTACGAGAGTCGGCTCGAGGTAGTAGCCAGGCCGGTCGGGGCGGCCGCCTCCAGCGAGGATCGCCGCGCCGGCCTCGACCGCGCGACGCAGGTAGCCCTCGACTCGCTGCCGGTGCTCGTCGCTGATGAGCGGGCCGACCTCAGTGTCCTCATTGCGGGGATCGCCCACAGGCGCGTGCTCGCGCAGGAACGCCGTTGCGGCCTCGACGAACTCGTCGTACTGGCTGTGGTGGACGAGGATTCGTGTCGTCGCGCCGCAACCCTGCCCGGCGTTGCGGCAGAACCGCAGCATGGACGGCCCCACCGCCCGGTTGAGGTCGGCGCCGGGCAGGAGGACGGTCGGCGACTTGCCGCCGAGCTCCAGGACGACCTTGGTATGCGTCCGGGCGGCGGCCTCGGCAACCGCGGCCCCGACCGCGTTGGAACCGGTGAACGACACGAGGTCCACGTCCGGGTGCGAGCTGAGCCGCTGGCCCACGTCGGGACCACCAGGGACGAGGTTGAGGACACCGGGCGGAACCCCGGCCTCCTCGGCCAGCCGGACCACCGCGACGGAGCAGAGCGTCCCGCGAGGCGACGGCAGCAGGACGACCGTGCAGCCGGCGGCCAGGGCCGGCCCGACCTTCCAGGCGATCATGTTGACCGGGTAGTTGTACGGCGTCACGGCGGCGACCACCCCGATCGGGACCCGGAGCAGCTCGCTCTCGACTCTCGGTGGCCCCTCGAGCGGTGGGAGCCGCTCGACGTAGCCGCCCCGCGGGCCCGTCTCCGCCATGTCGGCGGCCCACCGCAGGTTCGCGACCGGCGTCGCGGTCTGCAGCGTCCGCGCGAGCGAGATCGGCGAACCGACCTCCGTCACGACGAGCTGGGCCAGTTCCTCGTGATGCTTCTCCAGCAGGTCCGCGAACCGTCGCAGGACGGTGGCCCGCTCCCCCGGTTGGGTCCGGCTCCACGCGGCGAAGGTGGCTCGGGCGGCGGCCACGGCCGCGTCGGCCTGGACCACGTCGGCGAGGTGCCACGTCGCGAAGGTCGCCGCCGTGCTGGGGTCGACCGACGCATACTCTTCGCCGTTGCCCACGCGCCAGCGGCCGTCGACGAACACGGTTGCGGCAGAGAGCTCCTCGGCCTGGAGCACGTCATATCTCCATGTCGAGCACGTGCGACTGGAACGACTTGCCGTGCGGGTCGACCCGCAGGGTCATCGACACGCCGCCACCCAGCGCCCGGTCGAGGACGAAGTTGAGGCCGTGGACGATGGGGAGCTCGTAACGGACCACGTCGCCCTCGACCAGGCCGCCGAAGTGAGCCCGGACGCGGTGGGCTGTGAGCCGCTCGACGATCAGCGGGTAGTCGGCCGGGTCGTCGACGAACACGCACACGTTGCTGACGTCACCCTTGTCCCCGGACCGGCTGTAGGCGATCTCACGCAACCTCATGACGTCACCACCTCCGTCTCCAGGGTGACCAGCTCCCGCGGGACATAGGCGGGGGTGACGCCCAGCGCGGGCACGACGGAGGTAACGACGCCACCGCCGCCGGCCGGCCCGAAGTAGAGCAGCTCCACCTCGTGCGCAGCGTCGCGGGCCCGCTCCTCGGACTCGGTCCGCACGGCCAGGCGCAGCCGTACTTCGACCGGGTCGGCGATGGCTCCCTTGTCGCCGAAAAGCGAGTTCATGCCCTGCAGGTCGATCCGAACGTCGTCGGCCGGGTCGAGCAGCTCGTCGAGGTGGGCGCGCAGGATCTCCTCGGCGCGGCGCGCGCGCCCGACGCACCCGGGGCCGCCGTAGGAGATCTCACCGGTGGCGCGATAGCCCTGGTCGACGCCGACGAGGACCTTCAACGAGCTCGGCCACTCGCGGCCGGTGGCGCCCGACAGCCGGACCCGGTCCTGACCCAGGTCCTCGACGCATACCTGCGAGAAGTCGGCGGTTACGTCGGGGGTGAGGTAGGTACGCGGGTCGTGGATCTCGTAGAAGAGCTGCGTCTTCATGGTGCGCTCGTCCACCGCCCCTCCGGTCCCGTCCAGCTTGGTGACCACCGCCGAGCCTTCGGTGACCTCGGCGAGCGGGAAGCCGAGCCGGTGCGGATCCGGGACGACGCGGTAGGGCGGGTCCTCGAAGTTGCCGCCGGTGCTGTGCACACCGCACTCGAGCAGGTGACCGACCATCGTCGCGTGACCGACGGCTTCCCAGTCGTCGAGCGACCAGTCGAGCTCGTGGCAGATGGGTCCGACGAAGAGTGACGGGTCGGCGAGCCGCCCACCGACGACGATCTGGGCGTCTTGGCGCAGGCAGTCGACGATCGGCTCGGCGCCGATGTAGGCGTTCGCGGACACCACTCGGTCGCCGAGCGCGCCGACGGTCGTGCCGAGCTCGGGCAGATCCGCATCTCGCGAGCGCACCAGGTCGAGGGCGTCGTCGCCGCGGATCACGCCGAGCCGGACTTCGTGCAACCCGGCCTCGCCGAGCCCGTCGACGAAGTCGGCGACGGCCGCGTCGGGGTTCGCCGCGCCGAAGTTGCCGACCACCCTGCCGCCGCCGGCGAGGAACCTCCGCAGCAGCGGCACGAGCCGACGAATCCGCTCGTCCTGCCCGGTCGCAGGGTCACGGCGGCGCCGGACGTGGGCGAGGGCCATGGTGCGCTCGGCCAGGCAGTCGAACCCCAGGTAGGTGACCCGACCGCTGTCCGCCATCGCGGCAGCGAGTGCCAGCCGGTCGTTGGCGTACGCGGAGCCGGACCCGATGGCGAGCGTCCCACCGGAGGCACGCCGATGCATGCCTCAGTCGACCTCGATGGCCAGTTCCGGGCAGCCGTCGGCCGCGAGCTGGGCCTCGTCCTCACGCCCCGTTGGAACCGTCTCACTGAGGACGTAGGCGTGTCCGTCCTCCTCGCGCGCGAAGAAGATGTCCGGTGCGCTGAGGCGGCACAGGCCGTGTCCCTGACAGCGTTCCTCGTCGACACGTACCTGCATCGGGAGCCTCCTGGGCGACATTGACATTAGCCGGATCTAGTATAACCATGATCACTTAATATGGAACCCGCGAGAAGCGAGCAGCGATGACAGAGGCCGGCCATTGCCCGGTGGTCCACTTCGACCACAACTCCGACGAGCATTCCGCCGACCCGGTCGGGTCCTACCGCGCGCTGCGCGAGCAGGCGCCCGTCGCGTGGTCGGAGGCGCACGGGGGCTACTGGGTCCTGTCCAGCTACCAGGCGGTGTTCGAGGCGGCGCGCCACGACGAGATCTTCTCGTCCGAGCGCAACAGCTACGGGGGTGAGGGCCTGTCCGTCGTCATCCCCAAGACGCCCATGCACTTCCACATCCCCATCGAGATCGACCCGCCCAACTTCCGCAAGTGGCGCAAGCTCATCAACCCGATCACGGCGCCGGCGGCGGTCGACCGGATGAAGGGCATGGTCGAGCACTACGTCACCTACTTCGTCGACGAGGTCATCGAGTCCGGTGAGGCCGACATGACGTCGGTCATCGGAGTGCCTTCGCTCGTCACGGTCGACTGGCTCGGGCTCGACGTCAAGGACTGGCGCCGGTATGCGGCGGCGCACCACGCGGTGCTCGCGGCGGTTCCCGGCTCGGAGCAGTACCGCCAGGCAGTCGAGGTCGACTTCCCCTACATCAACGAGAAGACGTGGGAGGTCATCCGCGCCCGGCGGGAGGACCCGCAGGACGACATCATCAGCTACCTCGTCCAGCAGGAGGTCGACGACCGTCCGGTGACGGACGACGAGGTGTTCTCGATCGTCGACCTGCTGCTCGCCGGCGGCGTCGGCACGACCGCATCGCTGGTCAGCAACACGGTGGTGTGGCTGTACCAGAACCCCGACGTGCGCCAGCAGCTCATCGACGACCCGTCGTTGCTGGACAAGGCGATCGAAGAGTTCCTCCGCTACTTCTCCCCCACCCAGGCGCTGGCCCGGACGGTCGTCGAGGAGACCGAGTTCCTCGGCTGCCCGATGAAGGTGGGCGACCGAGTGCTGCTCGCGTGGAACTCCGCGAATCGCGACGCGCAGCAGTTCGACGACCCCGACCAGCTAGACATCACGCGCTGGCCGAACCGGCATACGGCGTTCGGCATCGGCATCCACCGCTGCGCGGGGTCGAACCTGGGCCGGGTGATGGCCAAGGAGCTGCTGGGCCAGATCCTGGAACGGATGCCGGACTACGTCGTCGACGTCGACGCCCTTGAGCCGTACCCGCATCAGGGCACCAACACGGGCTACCAGCGGATCCCGGCGACGTTCACCCCGGGACCGCGTCGGCTGGTCGGCGCCGACGCGCCGGCCGTCGCGTACTGACGACGTCGGTATGCCGGTCACCTCACCTGGGTCGGTCGACGCCGACCCCGATGTCGTCGTCCTCGGGACCGGCGCCGCCGGGCTCGTCGCCGCGCTCGCGGCGGCCGACGCCGGCGCCTCGGTGCTGCTCGTCGAGAAGGCCGACCGGGTCGGTGGCACGACAGCGCTGTCCAGCGGGGTGGCCTGGATCCCGGCGACCTCGGTCGCGGCGGCCGAGGGGGTCACCGACTCCCGCGAGGCGGGCCTGGCCTACCTGGAGTCGTTGTCGCACGGGATGATCCGACCGGAGATGGCGAAGGCGTTCGTCGACTCCGGCGACGAGTTCGTCGAGTGGCTGCGGACGCGGACCCCGTTGACCCTGCGCCTGGTTCCCGGGTTCCCCGACTACCACCCCGAGCACCCGGGCGGCATGCCACGCGGCGGCCGCTCCCTCGAGCCCGAGCTGTTCGCGTTCGACCGCCTGGAGGGCTGGGGCGAGCGGATGGTCGGCGCGCCGCGACCGATGCGCGTCACCGAGACACCGGTCGGTGGCGGCACCGGAGTGCTGCCGGCCGAGGTCGAGGCCGAGCGGCGAGCCGGACAGGTCGAGGGCCTGGGCCGAGCCCTGGTCGGCGCCCTCCTGCGCGGCTGCCTCGACCGCGGCGTCGTCCCACTCACCGGGACGAGGGCCGAACGCCTGGTCGTCACGGATGGTCGCGTGACGGGTGTGGAGCTCTCCGGTGCCGCAGGTCGGCGGGTCGTCCGCGCGGGTGCGGTCGTCCTCGCGACCGGCGGCTTCGAGTACGACGAGGAGCTCGTCCGGGCGTTCCTCCGCGGCCCCATGCGGGAACCGGCCGGCGTCCCGAGCAACACCGGCGACGGGCTGCGGATGGCCATGCGGGTCGGAGCCGCCCTCGGCGCGATGCGCGAGGCGTGGTGGGTACCCGTCGTCCGGCTGCCCGGCGAGCGGGCCGACGGCGGTAGCAACGTCCAGCTGGTCCTGCGCGAGCGGACCTTGCCGCGGTCGATCGTCGTCAACCGGTCCGGCCGCCGGTTCACCAACGAGGCGGCCAACTACAACGCCCTCGGCGGGGCCTTCCACACCTTCGACCCCGGCTCGTTCGACTACGTCAACCTGCCGTGCTGGTTGGTGTTCGACCAGGGGTTCGTCGATGCCTACGGCGGGTTCGGCACCGGGCCCGGCGGTCCGGCTCCGACGTGGCTGACCAGCGCGGACACGGTGGATGAGCTCGCCGACGCTCTGGGCGTCCCGGCCGACCCGTTGGCGGCGACCGTCGAGCGCTGGAACGGCTTCGTCAAGCAGGGCCACGACGACGACTTCGGCCGGGGCGACAGCGCGTACGACGGGTGGTGCGGTGACCGCGCCCGGTACCCCGGCGTCTTCGCGACCCTCGGCCCGATCGACCGCGGTCCCTACTACGCCGTCGAGCTCGTCGGCTCCGCCCTCGGCACCAAGGGCGGACCGCTCACCACCGTCGACGGCGAGGTCCTCGACGTCGACGGTGCGGTGATACCGGGCCTGTATGCGGCGGGCAACGCCATGGCCGCGCCCACCGGCATGGTCTACGGCGGCGCCGGCGGGACCCTCGGTCCGGCGCTCGTCTTCGGCTACCGGGCCGGACGGGCGGCAGCCTCCGGGTCGCCGGTCCCCGGGCGGCAGCTCGAGGAGGTCTCGTCGTGACGGACCCGATCGTCGTCGTCGGCGCGGGCCTGGCCGGCCTCCGCGCCGCGGAACAGCTACGCGCCGCCGGAGAGACCGGCCCGGTCGCCGTCGTCGGACGTGAGGTCCACCCGCCCTACAACCGGCCGCCGCTGACCAAGGAGGCGCTGAAGAACGGCGTCGACGCGACGGTCCTCCATTTCCGACAGCGGGCCAGCACCGCCGACGTCACCTGGCGGCTGGGTGAGTCGGTCGTCGCGGCCGACCTGGACGCGCACACGGTCACCCTGGACGACCTCTCGGGTGGCGACGTCCTCGCATACCGGGGGCTGGTCGTCGCGACCGGAGTCGGCACCCGCCGGCTGCCTCTCGCCGCGCCGCTCGCGTGGCGGCACGGGATCCGGACCGTCGACGACGCGGCGGCGCTGCACGAGGCGCTCCGACCCGAGCGACGGGTCGTCGTGCTCGGCGCCGGTTTCGTCGGGACCGAGGTCGCGGCCACGGCCACCCAGCTGGGCTGCGAGGTGCACGTCGTCGACCCGCTGCCGCTGCCGCTGGTGCGCGCGCTGGGCCCGGTGGTGGGCGCGGAGGCGCAGCGCCGCCACGAGGAACGTGGGGTGCGGTTCCATCTCGGACGAATG
The DNA here is from genome assembly GCA_035535635.1 of Lapillicoccus sp. Taxonomy (GTDB): domain Bacteria; phylum Actinomycetota; class Actinomycetes; order Actinomycetales; family Dermatophilaceae; genus Lapillicoccus. Next base: position 21,623 of record DATLPT010000038.1, read on the forward strand.
GTCACGGCGATCCACGGGTCGGCCGGCCCCGAGCGGGTCGAGCTCGACGACGGCACCCTGTTGGCGGCGGACGTCGTCGTCGAGGCGGTCGGGTCGGTTCCCCAAGCGGAGTGGCTGGCCGGCAACGGGCTCGACCTGACCGACGGCGTCGCGTGCGACGGGGAGCTGCACCCGCTGCGGGACGGTGAACCGGTTCTCGACGTCGTGGCGCTAGGTGACGTGGCGCGGTTCCCGGTTCCCGGGTTCGGCACGGTGCGGATCGAGCACTGGAACTGGCCCACCGAGATCGCCGCGCACGCGGCCCGCAGCCTGCTCGCCGGGATCGCCGGCGCCCCCGAGCCGGAGCAGTCGTTCCTGCCGATGCCGACGTTCTGGACCGACCAGTGGGGTGTCCGGTTCCAGTCACTCGGGATGCCGCACCTCGGGCTGGCCGACGTCCGCGTGCTCGAGGGCGACCTGACCGCTGAGTGCGCGGTGGGGTACCACGACGCGACCGGCCGGCTGGTCGGTGTCGTCCTCGTCGGCCTCACCCGCCAGTTGCTCACCTACCGCACCCGGATCGCCGACGAGCGTCCGACATCTTTCGCCTCGGCGCGCTGAGCCGACCGTGACCGAGGCCCGCGCGACCCCGAGATCCGCGCGTACCGACCGACCGGGCGGCCGTCGGGTCCCCGGCTGGCTGCTGGTCGTCATGGTCGGGGTTATCGGCCTCAACCTGCGGGCGGCGCTCGGGGCGGTGCCGCCATTGCTCGGACCGATCTCCACCGAGCTCGGCATCCCCGGCTCGACGCAGGGGTTGCTCACGTCGTTGGGCGTCGTCTTCATGGGTCTCTGCGCCCCGGTCGGCCAGCGGGTCGCGGCCCGCTTCGGGTCGGAGGCGACGACGGCCGCGTTTCTCGGTGTGCTCGCCGTCGGTGGGCTGCTCCGTCTGGCGGCCACGACGACCACCGTCCTGCTGCTGTCCGCGGCGGTATCCGGGGCGGCGATGGGCGCGATCTCGGCCCTCGTGCCGGGCCTCATCGCCCACCACATCCCCCGAGTGAAGGGTCTGGCGACGGGGATCTACTCGACGGGCCTGGCCTTGGGCGTGGCGATCGCCGCGTGGGTCGCGGTACCGACCGCGGAGCTGCTGCACGGCTGGCGGCCTTCCCTGGCGCTGTGGGGCGGTGTGGCGCTACTGACCATGCTCGTGTGGCTGGTCCTGGTCCCCCGGCTGCGGCGGCACGTCATCCACCCCGAGCCGGATGAGGCCGCGGCCAGCCACCGCCTGCCGTGGCGGTCGCCGACCGCCTGGTGGGTGACGACGTTCTCGGCAGTCCAGATGATCGTCGGCTTCAGCGGACTGGCCTGGATCACGCCGTACTACGCGGCCCTCGGCATGCCGGTGGCCGACGCGGCGCGGCTGTTCGCCTTCTTCCAGATCATCCAGCTCGCGGCGATGCTCACCCTGCCGACGATCACCGACTTCACCCGCGACCGGCGCCCGCTGCTGGCGGTCACCGTCGTAGCCACCGCCGCGGGGGTCCTGACCATGGTCGTGGCCCCGATGCCATTGGCGTTGCTGGCGATCGGGCTCTTCGGGTTCGGTGTGGGCGGAGGCTCTGCGCTGGTCCTCGTGCTCGTGTCGGACTACACGTCGACGCAGCAGCAGGCGGCCCGGCTCGGGGCGATGACCTTGATGGTTGCGTTCCTCGCGGGAGCGCTCGGCCCGGTTGTCCTCGGCTGGCTGCACGACGTCACTGGCAGCCTCGTCGCCGGGTATGCGGTCATGGTCGCCCTCAGCGTCGGGCTGGCCTTCACCCTGCCGGCCTTCCGGCCGGGCCGGACCATCGACTGAGGCTCGCGCCACGTCAGCCGAGGAAGTCCCAGAGCCAGTCGCCCCGCTTGCCGCCGTTGTAGAGCGACTCGGGCCAGTCCGCCGGTCGGTGGTCGCCGTAGGCGCGGACGCTCCCGGCGCCGTCGCCGAGGCCTTCCGCGTACTCCGGGATCGGCAGGTAGTACATGTACGACATCAGCCGGTCCTGGAACTTCCACTGCCCGCCGTCCCGGCGGTACGTGTCCTTGTAGCGCAGCGCCACGACCATGCCGACGCCGTTGCGCGTGACCTCGGCGTGGGACGCCAACAGCCCGTAGGCGACGTCCGGGTCGCCGTCGTCGAACCGCACCACGTGGCCGTGGCTGTAGTGGTTCGTCGGGCCGAGGGCGGCGAACCGGCCCAGGTAGGTCGTGACGATCTCGTCCATGCCGGTGGCGGCGAAGACCCCGTCCTGCGAGCGCAGCGTGGCGTCGGCACAGAAGATCCGGCGGATGCCGTCCTCGTCCCGCTCGTCCATCACATACCCGTAGAGGATGCCGAGCGCCTGGATCGCGTTCGTGTCCTCCAGCCGGGCGATCCGCGTCTCCAGGTCTGTGGCCATCCGTCCTCACTCCCATCCGACCTCGCACTATCTGCACGAGTCAATTGATGATCATCGTGATCATGGTAAGCGGCGAGCTTGGACGGCGACAAGGGGCTACGGAAGGCGGTCGGCCACCACCCTGAGGTCGGCAACGAGGGCCGCGTGGTCCTCGTCGCGGTTGCGCGAGCGCAGGACCGAGGACGGGTGCACCGTGGCGAAGAACGTCGGCGGCGCACCGGGGACGCGCCATCCAGCCGGCGGGTCCAGCGGTCGGCCGCGGGACACCCCTACCCGGAAGCTCGGCCCGAAGACCGCCTGTCCGGCCGTCGCGCCGAGGACGACGACCACCTGCGGCTGAACCGCGTCGAACTCCGCCAGGAGCCACGGCCCGCAGGCGGTCACGTTCCACCGCGTGGGGGTGGCGTGGATCCGCTCCTTGCCCTTGGTCTGGAACCGGAAGTGCCTGACCGCGTTGGTGACGTACGCGCGCTCCGGCCGGATCTCCGCCTCCTGGAGGGCGCCGACCAGCAGCCGCCCGGCTGGACCGACGAACGGCTTGCCCTGCCGGTCCTCCTGGTCGCCGGGCTGCTCGCCGACGAGCATCAGGTCGGAGTTCGGGTCGCCCCGACCCATGACGACCTGCGTCGCGTCGCGGTAGAGCTCGCAGCCCCGGCACGACGGCGCGGCGGCCTCGAGCGCCGGGATGCTGTGGTCCTCGGGCACCCACGGCTCGGCACCCGGATACTCCTGCCTCGACAACGATCCTGCCGGCATCCGTCCTCCAGACGACGTTCCTGCTGCGCCGCATACCCCGTCCCTGACCGGCCGAACCTACCGACCAGCGCGCTCCTCGAGCCGCCCGAGCAGCCGGGACGGCACGACGACCCATTGGACGAGGAAGAACGCGCCGGCGAGGACGCCACCCACGACGGCCGCCGCCGTCCCGGCCACGAACCCGAAGACGAGCACCACGACGGCGACGATGGTGACGGCCAGGGTCGCGAGCCCCGCCTTGGTGAGCCGGTCGGCCGCCGAGACCAGCTCGGCCTTGGCCCGCCGGCGGAAGAGGATCCGGTGCGACGCGACCGGTGCCACGACGAGCACCGTCGACACGACGGCGAGGCCGAGCGCCACGAGGAAGACGACGCGCAGCGACGGCGCCAGTTCCGCGAACCGTTGCTGGAACGGCACGGTCAGGAGGAACCCGGTGAGGATCTGGATCCCGGTCTGCGTGACCCGCAGCTCCTGGAGCAGCTCGTTCCAGTTCCGGTCCGCTCGTTCCGTGGCGGTCTCGTTGCGCTCGCGGCCGTCCGGGTCGTGCGGGTCACCTCGATCTCTGCGCCGGTTCTCGTCGTCGGCCACGATGCCGCTCCTCTCGTCGTCGCGTGGGAGCGCAGCCTGCCACGGACCGGCCCTGCGCGGCATACCGTGAGGAGATGAACGGCCGCTGGGCGAACCTCTCGCTGGCCGTCCTCGTGCCGCTGTCCCTCCTCTCGGGGGTGGGGCTCTTCCTGGTCGGCGACGGGCCGGTCATCCTCGTCGCCGTGCTCCACGGCGGACTCGGCCTCGGGCTGCTTGCTTTGGTGCCGTGGAAGCGCGTCGTCGTCCGCCGCGGGCTGCGCCGGAGTCGGCCCGGGCGCGACCTGTCGATCCTGCTCACCTGGGTCGTACTGGTGGCGCTGTTCACCGGCGGCGTCCACGTCGTGGGCCTGACCGCGGCCGACCTGCCGGTGACGACGATGCAGCTGCACGTGGCCGCCGGCGTCGCCGCCACGCTGCTGACCGTCGTCCACGCGTGGCAGCGGCCCGTCCGGGTGCGGCGAACCGACTGGAGCCGACGCGCCTTGCTGCGCGGCGGCGCGGTCGCCGCGGCGGCAGCCGGGCTGGGCGTCACGGCGACGGCCACCGGCGCGGCGCTGGACCGCGCCGGAGACCGGCGGTCGACCGGCTCGTTCCGCGCGGCAGAGGTGCCCGTGACGCAGTGGTTCCTCGACGCGGTCCCGACCATCGACCCGGTCACCTGGCGGCTCACCGTCGACACCCCCGCCGGCGAGCGACGCCTGTCGTTGGCGGACCTCGGCGGGGGCGACGAGGTTCAGGCGGTGCTGGACTGCACCGGAGGCTGGTGGACCAGCCAGGTCTGGGGTGGGACGCGGCTCGCCCGGCTCCTCCCCGAGGTGGCGCCCGGCACGACGGTGGTGGTGACCAGTGCGACGGGGTATGCGCGCCGCCTCCCGTTGGCCGACGACCTGCTGCTGGCCACCACCATGGCGGGCGCGCCGTTGTCGGCCGGCCACGGTGCGCCGGTGCGGCTGGTCGTTCCCGGGCGGCGGGGCTATCACTGGGTCAAGTGGGTGGAGCGCGTGGAGGTCGTCGAAGGTCCGTGGTGGGCCCAGCCACCGCTCCCCCTCCGCTGATCACCGCCCCGCCACCGCCCGACCCCCGTCCCACCCCCCGCCCCGCCGCCTCGCCGAGAGGCCAAGTTTGGTCGCTCTCAGGGCACCAGAACGACGAAACGTGGCCTCTCGGCGTCAAGGTGGGTTGACACAACGAATGCTGTCAAGGTAGGTTGACACGCATGACCTCGGCCTCCGACCTCGCGACGACCGCGTCGAGCGGCGACCCCGGCGAAGGGCTGCGCGCCGTCGTCGCGCTGCGCGAGCTGCTCGAGCGCCTCGAGTACCTCCATGTCCGCCGGGCCCGCGAGCAGGGTTGGTCGTGGCAGGACATCGCCGGTGTGCTCGGGGTCTCCCGTCAGGCGGTCCATCAGAAGCACGGCCCACGTCTCACGATCACCGGGAGGAACTGACCATGTTCGAACGCTTCACCTCGTCCGCCCGTGGCACGGTCATCCGGGCGCGGGACGAAGCAGTCCAAGCGGGCCACGACCGAGTCGGGACCGAGCACGTCGTGATCGCCCTCGCGGACGACACCGGCACCGCGGGTGAGGTCCTCCGAGATGCTGGCGTCACCGCCAACGCGTTGCGCTGGGCCCTACACGAGACGTCCCCCACTCCAGACGTCGACCTCGACGCGGACGCGCTGCGAACGCTCGGCATCGACCTCGACGACGTTCGGCGGTCGGTCGAGGAATCCTTCGGCGCCGGGGCCCTCGACATCCCCGCTCGGGCGGGAGAGCGCGCCCGAGGGCGTCAGCGCGGAGGTCATGTTCCCTTCTCCGCTGACGCCAAGAAGAGCCTGGAGCGTGCCGTCCGGCAGGCCCTCACGCTCGGCCAGAACCGGCTGGGCTCGGAGCATGTGCTCCTCGGGGTGCTCGACGTCGAGGACGGCCTCGGTGCCCAGCTCCTCACGACGCTGGACGTCGACCTAGGACAGCTCAGGGCTGCGGCGATCGAGCGGTCGCGGCGCAGCGCCTGACCACGGGAGGTGGGCGGCCTCCGCATCTGGGCGCGCCCACCCCGCCGGGCGGCCGACCAGGTCATGAGGCAGATTGGCCGGTGTGACCGAGGACGTCGACCGCCGCGCCGTCGCGTCCCCGAGCCCACGGAAGGACGCCGACTGGGTCCCGAACCCACGCCGTTGGCGGATCCTCTCGGTCTCCCTGGTCGTCGGCTTCATGTCACTGCTCGACGTCTCGATCGTCAACGTCGCGATCCCCTCGATGCAGCAGGGCCTCGGCACCTCGCCCAGCGTCATCCAGTGGGTGGTGTCCGGGTATCTGCTGGCGTTCGGGCTCACCCTCGTCCCCGGCGGCCGGCTCGGCGACGCTTACGGCCGGCGTCGAATGATGCTCATCGGCCTGGCCGGCTTTCTCGTCGCCAGCGCCGCCGTCGGGTTCGCGCCGAACGTCGCCCTGGTCATCGTCGCGCGGCTACTCCAAGGTGCCACCGCCGGCCTGTTGACACCGCAGAACTCCGGCCTCGTCCAGCAGCTGTTCCGCGGCGCGGAGCGGGCACGTGCGTTCGGCCTCTTCGGGGCGACCGTCTCCGTCTCGTCGGCCTCCGGTCCGGTTCTCGGCGGCCTCATCCTCGGTGCCGCCGGGCCGGAGAACGGGTGGCGGTACCTCTTCCTCGTCAACGTCCCCATCGGCCTCGTCGGGATGGTCGCCGTAGCGCGTCTCGTCCCGCCGCGCCCTCCGACGGCGGAGCCCGCGGACTCGCGCATCGACGTGGTGGGGGCTGTGCTGCTCGGCCTGACCGTGCTCTGCCTGCTCTATCCCGTGGTCAGTGCCGAGGGCGGACACCGCTGGCCGCTGCTCCTGCTCTTGGGAGTCCCGCTCTTCGCCTGGGCCTTCGGGCGATGGGAGCGCCGTATCCGAGCCGCCAACCGCCCGCCGCTGCTCGACCTCGGCCTGCTGCGCGGCCTACCGGGCTACACCAACGGGCTGCTCGTCGGCACGACATACTTCGCCGGCTACACCGGCATCCTGCTCGTCCTCTCGGTGTACCTCCAGAACGGACTCGGGTATGCGCCGCTCAGCGCCGGCCTCCTCCTGATGCCGTTCGCCCTCGGGTCCGCGATCTCGTCTCCGCTCGCCGGGCGGATCGTCCCGCGGTTCGGGCGGCGGCTCACCGTGATCGCCCTGGCAGTGACGATGATCGGGGTATGCCTCCTCGCGCTTCTCGTCGCCGGTCGCGAACCCGCCGGGCTGGCCTGGGTGGCGGTGCCGATCATGCTGCTGACCGGTCTCGGGGGAGGCGCGGTCGTGTCGCCCAACATCAGCATCACCTTGGCCGACGTCCCGCCGCAGATGGGTGGCGCCGCGGGGGGCGCGCTGCAGACGGGTCAGCGCATCGGCTCCGCGATCGGCGCCGCCGTGCTGCTGACCGCCTACGAGGCGAGGCTGTCCGCCGGCCCGGGTACCGCCCTCCGGCTCACCCTGAGCACCGCTCTCGCGGTGCTTTCCGTGGCCCTCCTCCTGTCTCTCCGCGCCCTGCGCCAGGACGACGGTGTCTTCGACACGGACGCGCGCCGGTCCACGTCGCGTGAGCCGACGCGCGACCGGCGGCCACACCGGCGGTCTCGCGGGGGTTGAGCCCCGGGCGGGCAAGGGAGTGGGCCGTCGCCCGCCCGGGGGGTCAGTGGGCCGGGGATCCGGTCAGAACCCGTTCGACCGGCTAGCCGGTCTCAGAACCGTTCGACCGGCGAGCCGGTCAGGGCAGGTCCACCGGCCGCAGGACGGCGGTGATCCCGTGCGCGATCTGCTTGTTGCCCCTGTTGATGTTCAGCGCGAAGGGGTTGAGGTACGGGTTCGCGTCGGTCGGGTCCTGGTCGACCAGCTTGACCACGCCTAGCCGCTTGACGATCACGTCCACCGTGATCGTGCCGCCCTGGGCCGTGGCCAGCTTCGCTCCGTCGGCGTTGACCGCGTCCTTCGAGGTGATCGTGGCCCCGGGCACCACATGGAAGAGCAGGACCGTCTCGACCGTGTCGACGCCGGCCGCCGTGACCAGGGCGGCGAAAACGTCTTTCTCGCTCGCGTACGTCGTCCCTGTCAGCTGCCGGACCAGGTCACGGAAGGCGAAGTCCGACGGCAGGAACGCGGTGAGCGCGACGTCACCTTGCGTGAGGACGCCCACCGGGCTCGCGGGCTTGGCGGCGAGGACGGCGAGCACCGCCTGGGTCACGATGTCGTAGTCGAAGGGGTTGCCGTCGAACTGGCCGTTGCCGTTCGCGGTGAGCACCGCGGCGAGGCTTCGGGTGCCCGTGGGGGCCGAGGAGGACGGGGTGGCCGACGCCGTCGTCGGCGCGGCCAGCAGGAGGGCGGCCCCCGCCGCGACGGAGAGGGCGATCGAGCGACGCAGCTTCATCAAGACTCCTCCGGTCGATGACCTGCCGAGCGGCAGTGCCGGCAGGTACGCCCTCATTTCGCGTGTCGGCCGGTGTCGAGATGCACCCACCGGCGAGAATCTGCGCCCCCGCTCAGCCGGGGCGTCTCCTCGCCCGCGCACTGGCCCTGGGGTGGATCACCCACGCAGGAGCGTCGTCGATCCACCCCGTTGAGTCGTCAGCGACGCCGTCGGCGCCCCGTGCTCCGGCCGCCGTTACCGTTGGCGCGGTGGGCGCCGCTGGAACCGACCTGGCGACGCTGCAGCGCCGCTTCGCCGAGTTCGCCGCGAGCTACGCGGAACTGCCCATCTACAGCGCGGTATGCCGCGGCGTCGCCACCGATTCGCACTGCGCCGCCCTGCTCCAGGAGGCGGCCCCCGGCCAGGACCGCCCGGTCCTCTGGCTGGCGGCCGTCCACGATCTCGTGCTGCGGAGACCGGATGTTCCAGCGGCGCGCTGGTACGCGAGCGTCGTGGGTCGCGACCACTTGCCCATCGGCGACCCATGGCCGGACGTCCGGCGAACCGTCCTCGCCCACGAGGACGAGCTCCGCACCGTGATCGCTTCGCGAACCACGCAGACCAACGAGGTGAACCGCTGTGTCTATCTCGCCCCCGCCCTCGCACTGGCGTGCGCAGACCGACCGGACCAGCCCGTGCTCCTCGTCGAGATGGGCGCCAGCGCCGGCCTCCTGCTGTCCCTGGACCGGTACCGCGTGGAGCTGGTCGGGTCCGACGGCCTCCTGGTCCTCGGCGACCGCACCTCGCCGGTCCGCTGTTCCGGCGAGGACCGCTCGGACCGCCCGCTCGCTGGTCGTCACGCCGCGCTGGCGTTGCCGCGGGTGGTCGGCCGAGTCGGCGTGGACCGACACTCGGTGGACCTCGCTGACGTGGACGCGGTGCGGTGGTTGGAGGCGTGCCTCTGGCCCGACGTCCCCGGCCGCGTCGAGCGGTTCCGGTCCGCCGTTCGACTCCTCGCCGACGCGCCGAGCCCGGTCGTCGCGGGCGACATGGTCGACGACCTGCCCGCGGTGCTGGCGGGTGCCGTGGACGCCGCGCCCGCGGGGACCCATCTGGTCGTGTTCAGCTCGTGGGCGCTGACCTACGTCGACCGGGCGCGGCGGCCGGAGGTCGCGCGGACGCTGGCCGCTGCCGCCCAGGAGGGTCGGCCGGTGAGCTGGCTGACCGCCGAACCGCCGGGCTGCGTTCCCGGGATCGAGGCAACACCCGAACCCGAGGCAGACCGCGGCCAGACGACGGTGCTGGGACTCCGGCGATGGCGCCACGGAGCCGAGCAGGCCTCCTCCGTTCTGGGTGCCAGCCATCCGCACGGCCAGTGGGTGAAGTTCGGGTAGCCCGCTAGGCCAGTGCGGCGCAGACCTCGGGGAACGCGGTGTCCGCGAAGTTGGGCGTCTGCATCTCGATGGTCACCGTCCCGTCCGGCTGCGCCACCTCGACGTACCGGCCGACGTACCCGGTCAGCCGCCCGGTGCCGCCCTCCGTGAAGTTGAGGTCGTTTCCCGCGATCACCGTCCGCGTCGTCCCGTCCGCGTCGAACCAGGTCGTCACCGTGCCGGCGAGCCGCGACGTGAGCGCCGCTCCGTTCGCCGGGTTGCGCAGCGTATAGGTGAACGCGCTGACCCAGCGCTGCTCGCGGGTGACGAACCCCGAGTCGTCGGTGTAGGTACGGGTCCACAGCCGCCCGTCGAGCACGCGCTCGATCGGGAACGCGCAGAACGGCACGCCGGCCGGGATGAGCCGGACGTCGTTCGTGAAGTCGACGAACGTCGTGGACGGGGCAGCCGCATCCGCCTTCGTGACGGGAAGGACGGCGGCAGCCAATGCCGACACCAGAACGGCGACGGCTCGGGCGCGTGGGGACATGGCGCTCCTCTCGGGTAACCTATGCGGTACGCATACTTATGAATGCATCGTGCATAGTTCAGGCCGAGTCGTCAAGAGGAGCTGTCGATGAGTTCGCCCGATCTGGCCGAATTGCGCCACGGCGCCAACGTGCTGCGAGCGCTGGCCCGGAACCTCGGCACCGACGATGTGGCGAGCGCCGCACCGCTCGACCACCCGAGCGCGCGCGACGCGGTCACGCTCCTCGCGTGGCGGGGCGAAGCCTCCGGCGAGACGCTGCAGTTCGCACTCGGCCTCTCGCAGCCGGCGTGCGTTCGGCTGGTCGACCGGCTGGTGGATGCCGGCCTCGTCACCCGCCGCCGTCGGGCCGGCGACCGGAGGGTGTGGCTGCGGCTCACGGCCAAGGGTCGACGGGCGGCCGGCTCCGTGCTCGACCGCGAGCGCGAGCCGGTCGAGGCGGCGCTCCGGAACGCCCTTCCGGATCGGGCGGACCTGTCCCGGTTCGTCGCGGCCCTCGACCAGGTGGCCATGGCGGTGCTGGGCGACGCGACCGACCCGGCGCGGTTCTGCCGCGCGTGCGACGTGGTGGCGTGCCTCGGGTCGGAGCACGGCTGCCCGTCGGCCACCGTATGTCGCCGGAACGTCGGCCAAGCGTAGTTCGGCGCTGCATGACCGAGGCCCGCGAGCGGACTCGCGGGCCTCGGACTGGTGGAGGACCCAGGAATCGCACCTGGCAAGGCGCCTCAAGTGCGCATCCCCCGTGGAGTGCCGACGTTAGCGTGCGGTGCCTGCGACGACAAGCGGTTCCGACGAAGTCGCACCGTTCGCGGTCCGGTTCCTCGACAGGGTGCTCCGGCTGGTGTGGAATTCGGCCATGAAGGCCGACGACATCCGCCGGGTTTACCTGGACTACATGGCCGAGACCGGCCACGTGATCATCCCGCGCGCGCCGCTGATCCCCCACGACGACCCGACGACGCTGTTCACCGGCAGCGGGATGCAGCCGTTGGTGCCGTACCTCCTTGGGGAGAACCACCCGGCGGGCACGCGGGTCGCCGACAGCCAGACCTGCCTGCGGGTGCAGGACATCGACGAGGTCGGCGACAACCGGCATACGACCTTCTTCGAGATGCTCGGCAACT
>DATLPT010000039.1:0-11490 GCA_035535635.1 Lapillicoccus sp.
CTGTCTCGTGCTGCCGCGGAACTCGGAGCAGCGGGCATACCTCACCTGCACCTCAGCGGGTTCGTACTCCTCGACCAGCGGTCGCGAGCGGCCGGGTTGGCCGCCCTGGCTTCCGCGCGGTCGCTCGGGTGGACGACGTCCCTCGACCCGCAGGCCGCCAACCACGTCGAGCGGGTCGGTGCGGCGGCCTTTCTCGAGTGGATCCGAGCAGTGGATCTGCTGCTGCCCAACCAGATCGAGGCTCAGGCGCTGGGCGGCGACGAGGCGATGATGGGTGTCGCGGCCGCGGCGGCGGTGTCGATGGGAGCCGGCGGTGCGCGATGGGTGACGTCGACGCATACCTGGCGGGTGCCAGCGCCCGACATGGTGGAGGGTGACCGCACCGGCTGCGGAGATGCGTTCGACGCCGGCGTCCTGTCGGCGTGGCTGTCCGGTCAGGCACCGGAACTGGCGCTGGCGCGCGGGGTCGAGCTCGGCAGCCGGGCCGCGGGTCGGACGGGCGCGCGACCCTAGGTCAGAACGCGTCTCTCGGCACGTAGGTGCCCCACACGTCCCGTAGCGCATGGGCGACCTCGCCGCCCGTGGCGCGCAGGCGCAGCGCCTCCTTCATGGCGTAGAGGACGTTGTCTGCCCCTGCAGCGGCGGCTTTGAGATCATCCAGCGCCCGATTGACTGCATCAGAGTCCCGGTCGGCGCGCAGGGCGGCCAGTCGGGCGACCTGGTCCCGCTCGATCTGCGGGTCCACCCGCAGCGGCTCATAGGGCTCCTCGGTGTCCAGGATGAACCGGTTCACGCCGACCACGGTGCGCTCGTGGCTGTCGATCTCCAGGGCGACCTGGTAGGCGCTGCGTTCGATCTCGCTCTTCTGGAAACCCATTTCGATGGCCCGCACTGCCCCACCGAGGTCCTCGACGTGGTCGATCAAGTCGACAGCGGCGGCCTCGATGTCGTCGGTCATGGCCTCGACGGCGTACGACCCGGCGAACGGGTCCACGGTCTTGGTCACGTCGGTCTCGTACGCGATGACCTGCTGCGTGCGCAGGGCCAACCGAGCGGCCTTCTCGGTGGGCAGGGCGATGGCCTCGTCGTAGGAGTTGGTGTGAAGTGACTGCGTTCCGCCGAAGACCGCGCCGAGCCCCTGCAGCGCCACCCTCACCAGGTTGACCTCCGGCTGCTGGGCGGTCAGCTGCACCCCGGCCGTCTGCGTGTGGAACCGGAGCATCTGCGACTTGGGGTTCTGCGCCCCGAAGTCGTCGCGCATGACGCGCGCCCAGATCCGGCGGGCCGCCCGGAACTTGGCCACCTCCTCGAGCAGCGTGGTGCGCGCGACGAAGAAGAACGACAGTCGCGGGGCGAAGTCGTCGACGGCCAGCCCGGCCTCCTGCGCGGCGCGGACGTAGGCGATGGCGTTGGACAGGGTGAACGCGATCTCCTGCACCGGTGTGGCCCCCGCTTCGGCCATGTGGTAGCCGGAGATGGAGATCGTGTTCCAGCGCGGAATCTCCTTGTGGCAGTAAGCGAACACATCGCTGACCAGTCGCAGCGACTCCTTGGGCGGGTAGATGTAGGTGCCCCGCGCGATGTACTCCTTGAGCACGTCGTTCTGGATGGTGCCAGTCAGCTTCGAGGCCGGGATGCCCTGCTCCTCGGCGACCAGCTGGTAGAGCAGCAGGAGCACTGAGCCGGGCGCGTTGATCGTCATCGAGGTGGAGACCTCGTCGAGCGGCAGGTCGTGGAAGAGCACCCGCATGTCGTCGATCGAGTCGATGGCCACACCCACCTTGCCCACCTCGCCGTGGGCGATCGGCTCGTCGCTGTCGTACCCCATTTGGGTCGGCAGGTCGAAGGCCACGCTCAGCCCGCCGGTGCCCGCCTCGACCAGCCGGTGGTAGCGCTCGTTCGACTCCTTCGCGGTGCCGAAGCCGGCATACTGCCTCATCGTCCAGGGACGGCCGGTGTACATCGACGCATACACGCCTCGGGTGAACGGGTAGCCGCCGGGCTCCCCGAGCTGCACGGCCGGGTCGAAGCCGGCCAGGTCGTCCGGTCCGTATGCCGGCCGAATCGGCAGGCCGGACTCGGACATGGAGCCGTCAACCATCCTCGAAGGCTACCGACGCCGGGATGCGTCGCGCGCGGCACCGTGTCCCGCCTCACCTCTGCCGGACCGACCGGCTGGTCGATGTCCGATTTCAGGCCGACTTCGTGGTGCGAAACAACCCTGGTTCCACCCGATCGGCGTCCGGTACGACGCAGGTCCACCACAGCGCGCACCGTCTCCGCGACAAGACCAGGTTCGAACATGACCTGCATCCAGGTGAACCGCAGGACGAGCCACCGGCGGGCGACCAGGCCGGGCACGCTGGTGACGATCGCCCGCAGGACCGGCTCGAACGGGTCCTCGTCGAACGGCAGGTCGAGGCAGCAGTCGATGACCTGCGGACCGGACTGGTCACCCAGCGGTCGCGGATCTCGTCGGCCGCCAGGTCGCGGTAGTGGACGACCACCTCGTCGCGGCGGGCCGCGGCCACCGTCCAGTGCCGGGGAACGGTGACGTGCGGGGAGACGGGGGGGTTTCACCGGCCAACCCCAGTGCAGTGCGGCCGACGTGTGCGAGACGTGTCCGGTGAGCCGCGACGCGGCGACCCGCGCCCCGTCAGCCACCGGAACCGCATATCGGCCGCGCGCCGTTCGCACGATGCCTCCGTCCTGCAGCGCACGGCGCAGCCTGCGTCGTGAGCAGGTCCGACGCAGCTGACCCCAACGCGCGACCCCACCGAGGCGGTTCAGCGCGACGACAGGATCGGCCATTCCCTCACTGTGGCCTGGCTCTGCGGTGGCCGGTCGGCGTCATCCACAGGGCCAGGTCGGCTGGACCCGGTCCGGATCGGCGCGCTCTTCGGCGGACAAACCGGACATCAACCAGCGGATTGGGTCAGGAGCGTGAGCGGAGGGTCTTGCGGTGGGTCTCCCACCGTTCGGCGATCGCGGTCATCTCGTCGGCGATGAAGTCGAGGAAATCGGCCGAGCTCGACAACCGTTCCCCCGCCTGGGTCCCGGGACCACCGACCGCGTCGACACCCGAGGAGATAGCCGCCTGGATCGGTGCATACGTGCGGCGCATGTTGACGATCGCGTCGTGCCAGGCGTCCTCTCGGACGACGTAGACGTCACGCCGCGTACCGGGCTCCCGTTCCCGGTGAAGGAACAGGACCTGCGAGAGGTATCGGACCGCTCCGGACACCGAAGCGGGACTGACCTCCAGGACGTCGGCCAGCTCCGCCGACGTCATCCGCCCGTCCTCGTCGGCGAGCATGGCCGCGAACGCACGCGCCGGCAATCGGGACATCCCGGCGTCGGTGAGGGCCGACCCGAGCCGCTCGACGAAGAGACGCACCTCCTCCTCGGAGCGCGGCGCCGGGGCAGGCCGAGGCGTGGTCGCGCGGGCCGTCATACAGAGACTTTAGTACATTCACGTTTTCCTGAAAAGGGTGTACCGTCGGAAACATGAGCACAGCCATCTCCTTGTCCGGCCTGTACAAGTCCTTCGGGTCGACCGTCGCTCTCGACGGCCTCGACCTGGAGGTCGAGACCGGACAGGTGCACGGCTTTCTCGGCCCGAACGGTGCGGGGAAGTCCACCACTATCCGCATCCTCCTCGGCCTCGTCCGCGCCGACGCCGGCTCCGTCACCCTCCTGGGCGGCGACCCGTGGCACGACGTCGAGACCCTCCACCGCCGCCTCGCCTACGTCCCCGGCGACGTCACCCTCTGGCCCAACCTCACCGGCGGCGAGGTCATCGACCTCCTAGGCCGGTTACGAGGGCAGACCAATGTGGCCCGCCGGAATGACCTCATCGAGAGGTTCGAGCTGGACCCGACCAAGAAGGGGCGCACGTACTCCAAGGGCAACCGGCAGAAGGTCGCCCTGGTCGCGGCGCTCGCATCCGACGTCGAGCTGCTCCTCCTCGACGAGCCAACCTCCGGGCTCGACCCCTTGATGGACGCCGTGTTCCGCAGCGCCGTCGAGGAGATCCGCCAGGAGGGCCGCACCGTCCTGCTGTCCAGCCACATCCTCAGCGAGGTCGAGGCGCTCGCCGACCACGTGAGCATCATCCGGGCCGGCCGCACGGTCGAGACCGGGGCCCTCGCCGACATGCGGCACCTGAGCCGGACCAGCGTGGACGCCGTCCTCGCCGACGCACCTCCAGTCGCGCTGCTCGAGGGCATCCCCGGGGTCGAGGACCTGACCACCGACGGCTCCCGCGTCGCGTTCACCGTGGACACCGCCCGTGTCGGCGAGGTCCTCGCCCGCCTCGGCCAGCACGGCATCCAGAGCCTGACCTGCCAGCCGCCGACCCTGGAGCAGCTGTTCCTCAAGGAGTACGTGTCCACCCGGTCCCCGGAGGAGGTCCGGGCATGAGCGGGTATGCGGGGACCGGGGCCCTGCTGCGGCTCGCCCTCCGGCGCGACCGGATCGTCATCCCCCTCAGCATGCTCGGGCTGGTGGCTCTCGCAGGGGGCTCGGCCAAGAGCACCGTCGACCTCTATCAAGGACAGGACGCCATCGACGCCGCCCGCGCGCTGCTGACCAGCCCCGCGCTCATCGGCATGTACGGCCCGATTGCCAACCCGGACAACGCCGACTCGTTCGCGATCTTCAAGACCCTGCTGCTCGGGGGAGTCTGCGTTGCCCTCCTCGCCATCGTCCTCGTCCGGCGACACACCCGGACCGAGGAGGAGGCCGGCCGCACGGAGCTGGTCGGCGCCGGTGTCGTCGGCCGCCGCGCGCCTCTAACGGCCGCCGTCCTCCTCAGCGTCGGCACGGTCCTCGTCACCAGCGCCCTGGCCGCGCTGAGCCTCATCGGCTCCGGGCTCGGCGCACGCGGATCGTGGGCGTTCGGCGCGGCCTGGGCGGCTGTCGGCCTCTCCTTCACGGGGATCACCGCGGTAGCGGCCCAGCTGACGACGACCACCCGCGGCGCCGGGGCGTGGGCGTTCGGCGCCCTCGGCGTGTCCTACCTGCTGCGGGCGGTCGGCGACACCGCCGGTGGCGCCGTCTCGTGGCTCAGCTGGCTCTCGCCGCTGGGCTGGGCGGAGAAGATCGAGGTGTTCGGCGACGACCGGTTCGTCGTGACCGTCATCCCGGTCGTCGTGACCGTGCTGCTCGTCGCCCTCGCCTACGCCCTCCAGGAACGACGCGACTTCGGGTCCGGCTTGCTGCCCTCGCGGCCGGGACCCGCCGAGGCGGCGTCCACCCTGCGGTCGCCGTGGGCGCTGGCCTGGCGGCTGCAGCGAGCGAACCTGCTGGGCTGGGTCATCGGGTACGCGGTCGTCGGAACCGTTCTCGGCGGTGTAGCCGGAAGCGTGGCCTCACTGGCCGGAGGCGAGCAGATGCAGGAGCTGCTGCGCAAGCTCGGCGGGAACGCCAGCTCGCTGACCGACACCTTCATCTCGACCGAGCTGCAGTTCCTCGCGATCGGCGCCGCGGCATACGGGATCTCCGCCGCGCTGCGGCTGCGCAGCGAGGAGAACGACCTCCACACCGAGCAGGTCCTCGCGACGAGCACCCGGCGCTGGACTGTGTTGGCGAGCCATTCGGTCATCGCGCTGCTCGGCAGCGCCCTCCTCATGCTCGTTCTCGCGCTGTCCCTGGCCCTCGGGACGCGCGCGCAGTACGGCGGGTTCGGAGCGGCGTTGGGGCATCTCCTGCCGAGTGCCCTCGCGACGATCCCGCCAGTCTGGGTATGCGTCGGGCTGGCGCTGGCGATCTTCGGGTCCGCCCCCAAGGTCGTCTACGTCGCGTGGGCTCTGTTGGCGGCCTTCGTGGTCGTGGGCGAGTTCGGTCCGCTCTTCAACCTGCCGCAACCGGTGATCGACGTCTCACCCTTCGTCCACGCCGTGGTGCTGCCCGGGTCGACCGTCGTGGCCGCGCCATTGGCCGTCCTCTTCGCCATTGCGGCCGCACTGGTCGTCCTGGCCCAGACCACCTTCCGGCGGCGAGACATCGGCTAGCCCGGCTCAGGTCAGGTCGTCGCGACCGGACGCGTTGAGGCGGTCGACGACCGCCTTGACGTCCTGCGCCCGGTCGCGGGAGACGACGAGCAGCGCGTCCGGGGTGTCGACGACGACGACGTCGTCGAGGCCGACGACCGCTACGGTCCGGCCCCCGCGCGCCGCCACGACGCCGGAGGCGTCGATGCTGACGACGTCGCCGGGGTCGCCGATCACGGTGAGCCCGTCGGCCGGTGTCGACCCGGCGCCGACCAGCGTGCCGAGCGACGCGAAGTCGCCGACGTCGTCCCAGGAGAACGAGGCCGGCACCACCGCGACGAGGCCGGCCGCGGCGGCCGGCTCGGCGATGGCGTGGTCGATGGCGATCTTCTCCAGCGCCGCCCAGTCCCGCTCGAGGCGGGCCGGGTCAGCCGCGATGGCTCGCAAGCCTTGGGCGAGGTCGTGGTGATAGCGGTCGAGCGTGTCCAGCAGCACGGACGCCTTGGCAACGAACATCCCCGCGTTCCACCAGAACCCGCCGCCGGCGAGGTACTCGCGCGCGGTCGCCTCGTCCGGCTTCTCGACGAACTCGGCCACCGCCCGAGCCCGCGGCGCGCCGTCCACCGCCAACTCGGACCCTTCACGGATGTAGCCGAACGCGGTCGACGGGTGGGTCGGCGTGATGCCGATGGTGACGATCCGGCCGGTCCGGGCCACCGTGACCGCCTCCGACACGGCTTCCCAGAACTCCGGGACGTGACGGATGACGTGGTCGGCGGCGAACGATCCGATCACCGCCTCCGGGTCGCGTCGCTCGACGATCGCGGCGGCCAGGCCGATGGCCGGCATCGAGTCGCGAGGACTCGGCTCGGCCACGACGTCCTGGGAGCTGAGGTCGGGCAGCTGCGCGCGCACCGCGTCGGCGTGAGCCTGTCCGGTGACGACGACGACGCGGCCGCCGGTCAGGGGCGCCAGCCGGTCCCACGTTCCCTCGAGGAGCGTGCGGCCCGCACCCGTGAGGTCGTGGAGGAACTTCGGCGACGAGCGACGGGACAGCGGCCAGAGCCGCGTCCCCGCTCCCCCAGCGGGGATGACCGCCCAGAATCCGTCGATCGCCGACGCGGTCGAGTCGCTCGTCGGCAGCGATGCCCCGTCGGTCATGGTCCGGAAGGGTAGTCGGCTGTCGACGCTCACCCGGCCGAGGCATTCGCATACCTTTCGGTAACGAGACGAACGGCACAGTCGCCCGGATCACTCGCGGGCATGGGCTCCGCTGTGCTGGGCGTAGATTCGGCACGTGGCCACCTCCGTTGCTCCGCCGTCACCGGCGACGGCTCGGCGCACGACGATCGCGATGAAGCTCGTGATGGCCGTGACCGGCGCGCTCTTCGTCCTCTACGTCATCGCCCACATGTACGGGAACCTCAAGGTCTTCGGCGGGCAGCAGGCGTTCGACGACTACTCGGAGCACCTGCGCAGTCTCGGCGAGCCGATCCTGCCGTACTCCGGCTTCCTCTGGGTCCTGCGGATCCTCCTGATCGTCGCGCTCATCGCGCACGTGTATTCGGCGTTCTACCTCTGGAGCCGGGCGCAGGGCGCGCGGACCACCCGATATGCGGTGAAGAAGGCTGCGGCGGCCACGCTCTCCGCCCGGTTCATGCGCTGGGGAGGGGTCGCCATCCTGCTCTTCCTCGTGTTCCACCTGCTGCAGTTCACGACGAACACGATCCGCGCCAACGGTGACTACCCGAGCCCATACCAGCGGGTCGTCGCCGGGTTCCAGGTCTGGTGGGTCGTGCTGATCTACGTGCTGGCGATGATCGCGCTGGGCATGCATCTCCGGCATGGCATCTGGAGTGCCAGCCAGACGCTCGGCTGGACGTCGTCGGCCCGGGCACGCCGGACCGCCAACACCGTGGCCATCATCGTCGGCATCGTCGTCGTCGTCGGATTCCTCCTACCGCCGCTGTCCATCCTCGTCGGCTTCGCCAAGTAGGAGACCCGTCATGACTTCCTCCGAGCAGAACGTCGGCGAGCGCGGCAACGAGGTCGAGCACCCGAGCCGCCAGTTCCAGGCCGACACGGAGGCCGACGTCGACCCGGGGCTGCCGCCGGTCGCCAGCGTCGAGGCGCCGACCGACACACCGGCCGAGGACCTCGCATACGACATCGGGCAGGCCACCGGGCTCTACCGCACGGACCAGCCGATCGCCGACACCAAGGCGCCGCCCGGACCGATCGCCGACCGTTGGAACCGGCGCAAGTTCGAGGCGAAGCTGGTCAACCCGGCCAACCGCCGCAAGCTGAGCGTCATCATCGTGGGGACGGGCCTGGCTGGGGCGTCCGCGGGCGCGACCCTGGCGGAGGCGGGCTACCAAGTCACCTCGTTCTGCTACCAGGACTCCCCGCGCCGCGCCCACTCGATCGCCGCGCAGGGCGGCATCAACGCGGCGAAGAACTACAAGGCCGACGGCGACTCGGTCTACCGGTTGTTCTACGACACCGTGAAGGGCGGCGACTTCCGGTCGCGGGAGTCGAACGTCTACCGGCTGGCCGAGGTGAGCGCGAACATCATCGACCAGTGCGTCGCCCAGGGCGTGCCGTTCGCGCGCGAGTACGGCGGGTTGCTCGACAACCGGTCATTCGGCGGAGTGCAGGTCTCACGGACCTTCTACGCGCGGGGCCAGACGGGTCAGCAGCTGCTGATCGGCGCATACCAGGCCCTGGAACGCCAGATCGCCGAGGGCCGGCTGCAGATGAACACCCGGCACGAGATGCTCGAGCTGGTCGTCGTCGACGGGCGCGCCCGCGGGGTCATCGTCCGCGACATGGTCACCGGCGAGATCGAGACCCACCTCGCCGACGCCGTCGTCCTCGCGAGCGGCGGCTACGGCAACGTCTACTACCTCTCCACCAACGCGATGGGGTGCAACGTCACCGCGACGTGGCGGGCGCACCGCAAGGGCGCCTACTTCGGCAACCCGTGCTTCACGCAGATCCACCCGACCTGCATCCCGGTCGCCGGCGAGCACCAGTCGAAGCTCACCCTGATGAGCGAGTCGCTGCGCAACGACGGCCGCATCTGGGTGCCGA
Source organism: Lapillicoccus sp. (assembly GCA_035535635.1). GTDB lineage: Bacteria > Actinomycetota > Actinomycetes > Actinomycetales > Dermatophilaceae > Lapillicoccus. The sequence continues at coordinate 9,087 of DATLPT010000039.1, forward strand.
AGCGGCGCGAGGACTGCGACAAGGATCCGCGGGAGATTTCGGAGGAGGACCGCGACTACTACCTCGAGCGAATCTACCCGTCGTTCGGCAACCTCGTCCCGCGCGACATCGCGTCGCGCCAGGCGAAGAACGTCTGCGACGAGGGCCGCGGCGTGGGTCCGCTGGTCGGCGACTTCCGGCGCGGCGTCTACCTCGACTTCACCGACGCCCTCAAGCGGATGAGCGCGGACGCGGTCGCGGAGAAGTACGGGAACCTCCTCGACATGTATCACCGCATCACCGGAGAGAACCCCTACGAGGTGCCGATGCGCATCTACCCGGCTGTCCACTACACCATGGGCGGCCTGTGGGTGGACTACGACCTGCAGTCCAACATCCCTGGTCTCTTCGTCACCGGTGAGGCGAACTTCTCCGACCACGGAGCCAACCGGCTCGGCGCCTCCGCGTTGATGCAGGGACTTGCCGACGGGTACTTCGTGCTGCCCAACACTATTCGCGAGTACCTCGCGAACGGCCCGTATGCGCCGGTGCCGGCCGATGCGCCGGAGGTCGTCGAAGCGCGCCGCTCGGTTCAGGACCGGGTGCGAAAACTGTTGTCCATCAACGGAGACCGCACCGTCGACTCCTTCCATCGCGAGCTCGGCAACGTCATGTGGGAGTACTGCGGGATGGAGCGCTCGGAGGAGGGGCTGCTCAAGGCGATCGACCTGATCCGTGGTCTGCGCGACGAGTTCTGGCGCAATGTGCGAGTCCTCGGCACCGGTGACGAGCTGAACCAGTCGCTCGAGAAGGCCGGCCGGGTCGCCGACTTCCTCGAGCTGGGCGAGTTGATGTGCATCGACGCGGTGCATCGGCGCGAGTCGTGCGGCGGCCACTTCCGGGATGAGAGCCAGACCGAGGACGGCGAGGCCCTGCGTCACGACGACGAGTACGCCTACGTCGCCGCCTGGGAGTTCGGTGAGGAGCGGAACGGCGACGGGAACGGCGAGGTGCGCCTCACGCCGGTGCTGCACAAGGAACAGCTGGTCTACGAGTACGTCGCGCTGAAACAACGGAGCTACAAGTGAGACATCACCCCACCCGAGCCTGCGAGGGACTCGCTCCGCGAGTGTGCGTCATCCTCGTGCGGGGACCCCGGTAATGCGCGTCACCCTCAAGGTCTGGCGGCAGGCGTCGACCGACGCCGAGGGCCGCCTGGTCACCTACGGGGTCGACGACGTGTCACCGGACATGTCGTTCCTGGAGATGCTCGACGTGTTGAACGAGCGGCTGATCCTCGACGGCGAGGAGCCGGTGGCCTTCGACAGCGACTGTCGGGAGGGGATCTGCGGCCAGTGCGGCCTGATGATCAACGGCGCCGCTCACGGGCCCGAGGTGACGACCACCTGCCAGCTGCACATGCGCTCGTTCGCCGACGGCGACACCATCGTCATCGAGCCGTGGCGGGCGACGGCCTTCCCGGTTCTGAAGGACCTCGTGGTGGACCGGTCGGCGTTCGACCGGATCATCCAGGCTGGCGGGTTCGTCTCGGTCAACACCGGCGCGGCGCCGGACGCGCAGGCGGTGCTGGTCCCCAAGGACGACGCCGACCGAGCCTTCGGGGCGGCGACATGCATCGGCTGCGGCGCCTGCGTGGCGGCCTGCCCCAACGCGTCGGGGATGCTGTTCATGGGCGCGAAGGTCACGCACCTCGGGCTGCTGCCTCAAGGCCAGCCGGAGCGTGATCACCGCGTCGTCTCGATGGCGGCGCAGCACGACGCCGAGGGATTCGGCGGCTGCACGAACATCGGCGAGTGCACCGCGGCCTGCCCCAAGGAGATCCCGATGGACGTCATCTCCTGGCTCAACAAGGACCTCCGCGCCGCGATGGGCCACCACCACTGACGGTGCCCGCTCGTCCCGAGTCCGCGCGGGTGGTGGCGGTCGAATACCCGCTGCTATCCCCGAATCGGTTGTCAGAACAACACTTTCGGTCATACGACCGGGTAGATGACCATCGCTCGTCACAGGTCGGCCACCGCAAGACTCACGAACTGCCTCGTCAGGCGGATGTTCTCGTCGTAGCCGCCCACGATCACGACCCGTGAGCCGGTGAGGCCGACGGTCGAGAACGACGACCGTTCGGTCCCGGCGGCCGGAACCAGACGGCTCCCCGCGACCAGGTCCAGCACCTCGACCCCCGAACCGCCGCCGGCGACGACGATCCGACCGTCCGGCAGCGTCGCCACCGATCCGCCCAGCTTGTACCGCTGCGACACCAGCGACGGACCCGGCCGAAAGGCCCGGGACGCCCCGTAGTAGACCTCGGTGCTCGCCAGCAGGTGTCGGTCGTCCGTCGTCCCGCCGATCACGACGACGTCGCCCGAGGGTAGCGTGGCGATGCCGTGCTTGAAGCGACCAGTTC
>DATLPT010000040.1:0-5283 GCA_035535635.1 Lapillicoccus sp.
TGCGCCCGACGGGTCCCCGAGCAGCGCCATCCGGCCGGAATCCATGATGTCGAACGGATCCATCAGCACCTTGCCACCCGCGTCCAGGACCTTCGACGCGGTCTCATCCGCGCTGTCGACCCAGATGTAGGTGTTCCAGAGCGCCTTCGGGCCCAGCTCCTCCGGTTGCGACCCGACGGCGGCGACGTCGCCATCGCGGATGCGTGCGATGAAGTACCTGCCGGGCGAGCCCGGCGGCATGACGTCCTCGAACTCCCATCCGAACAGGCTGCTGTAGAAGTCGACGGCGGCTTCCGGGTCCGGCTGGCTCGTGTCGACCCAGCATGGGACCCCCGGGATGTATCCGTCTCGCTCAGGCATATGCGATCGGTGCTCCTTTCTCGATTGCTGACAACACAGCGCACCCTACGACCTCGGATGGCTCGCGATGCGGATCGCGATGCTCGAAAGGGCAGAAAACCGCTTTGGCGCTGCCTCAGGCACGTTCCACGCCCCGCGATCCCTAACCGAAACGTGGTAAGTAGCTACCTGAATTGCGGTAATACGCACGCCCAGCTATTGCATAAACCAGGTATCCCGGTACGGTGGCACCTCGTTGTTAATCCCAGGGAAGGGGAACCTAAGTTGGCAGGGGAATTGGCAGGTAGGCGGGGTCACCCGTTTTTCAGCAGCAGGACTTCAACTCGACGGGCGCGCTCGGTAGCGGTTACCGCGGCGGCCGTGTTGGTCGGCGTCGCAATGCTGGGCGAGCGCGCCAGCGCCGACGCCACGATCAGCAAGCTTCGCCACGGCTCCGCGAGCGGCGCCGAGGACTATCTCTACACGTCGGGCAACGTGATCTTCCCCGAGGCGCACGTCGACTCGAACATGTACTACCGCTTCGCGGTCAGGGACTCGAGCGGCGTCCAGCGGGGATCGGTGCCCTGCACCTCGACCGCCAGCTTCCCATCGACGAACAACACCTTCACCGTTCAGGGCGATGTCCCCACCTCGACGGGGATCGCCTGGAGCTACACGCTGGACGAGTTCAAGAACTCGTCGTGCAGCGGGACGCCGCAGAAGAGCGACACCAGCTACTTCGACGTCGCCAAGGCGACCAGCTTCGCCGACTCGAATCTGACCACCCCCAGGAGCGTCTTCAACGCCTCCGCGACGACCTACGTGAGGGTGGACGGCGTCGGCAAGGCCAGCGACAAGGGCGTCAACGGCAGCGAGAACGACTGGTCGAACACCTGGCTGCTTCCCTCGGGCGCCACCGCATGCGCCAACACGGGCGGCGGCGACCGACCGGACGCCACAGCCGGCGGCCGGCTGCCGTCCACCACGGGCGGCTTCCTCCAGTACCGGCCCAACCTGAACGCCACGGGGGACGCCTGGAACCGAGAGGCGAACTACGAGACGAGGCCGGACGCAGGCAAGACCTGCACCACCTTCTCCGCCTCCAGCAACGGTCAGTGGAAGCTCCAGCTCCAGAGGGACGCGACGCACTTCGTCACCCTGGACGCGTTCAAGGTCGATGCCTCGAGCCCGACCAGCTCAGCGACCGCAGCGGCGTTCGCCGGCTCCAGCTCTATCGACGTGGGCTACACGGCCTCGGATAGCGGTCCCGCGGGCCTCGCCGAGGTGCAGCTCTGGGCGATGGCCCCCGGCGCGAGCGCCTTCTCGAAGGCGGCCACCGATTCCAACCCCTCGGCCTCGGGCGGGCACTTCACGTACACGGCCGGTGGCGGCGAGGGCACCTACCGCTTCTATACGGTCGCGGTCGACAAGGTCGGCAACTCCGAGAACGCCCCGGCGAGCGCGGACGCCACGACCCTGCTCGACTCGGCCAACCCGACGATCGACGTCTCGCTGGCGCCGGCTTCGTTCGACGGCTCGGGCGGTTTCTACACGTCCCAGCCCACGGTGCACGTCTCCGCTCAAGACGCGAACCTTGACGCGGTGACCTGCAAGGTGGACGGCTCGGACGCCACGCTCAGCGACACCGATCCCTCGGCCACGGGCTTCGAGTCCGACGTCCCGGCCTCCGGGGAAGGCTCCCACGCGGTGGACTGCACGGCTACCGACGCCGTGGGTCACGACAGCACCGACTCCGAGACCTATGAGCTCGACTCCACCCTCCCGACGGTCGAGGTCAGCCTCGATCCGAGCTCGCCGGATGGCGTCTACTCCTCCCTCCCCACCGTCCACGTCTCCGCCCACGACACCAACCTCGACGCGGTGACCTGCAAGGTGGACGGCTCCGACATCATCGTCGGCGACACCGATCCCTCGGCGACGGGGTTCGAGTCGGACGTCCCGGCGGCGAGCGGCGACGGCTCCCACGCTGTCGACTGCAGGGCCACCGACCTGGCGGGCCACGACCACTCCGGCTCCGCCTCCTACAGGATGGACGCCGCCGCGAAGGTCGAGACGTTCGTGTTCACGCCCGTGGCCGACACCCACGTCAGCTCTGGGACGCCGACCACGAGCTACGGCTCGAATACCTATATGACGGTCGACGGGAGCCCCCAAAAGCAGGCCTTCCTGCGCTTCGACGTCTCCGGGATCGCGGGGCACCCAGTGCTCGGCGTCCGGCTGGCGCTCAGCAACCGGGGCGGCGCACCGGACGGAGGCCGCGTCTGGGGGATGAGCTCCAACTCCTGGACGGAGAGCGGCACCACCTGGAACACCAGGCCGGCGATCGACGGACCACGGCTGGGGAACTTCGCGGGGGCGGTCCAGGCCGGCAACTCATACGAGGCCACCCTCGACCCCTCGTTCCTGACCGGCGACGGCAGCTACTCGCTGGCGATCGACTCGACCAACGCGGACGGCGCGACCTACTCGACCCGTGAGGACACCACTCCGCCGAAGCTGATCGTCCAGGTCGAGATGGGATTGGAGGTGCACGACGGCCTCAGCCAGATAGCACCGCCCAACGTCGGCTCGAGCGACCCGACGAACTACCCAACCAACCATCGCGTGGCCGTGACCTCGGAGGGGCGCACCCTCGTGGTACACGGACGCCACGCTCAGGGCGTGCAGCTTGCGTGGCGGGACCGCCGGGGCGCAGCCTGGCACGAGCAGAGCACCGGAGCGGTGAGCGACGGGCTCCTCCTGAGGGGCACGGGGACCGGGGACTGGTCGACTTCGATCGCGATCTCGCGCGACTCGGCCGGTGCCGAGCACGCCTGGGTGGTCCGGGGCCGCGGCACCTCCTCGAGCCTCAAGTCCATCCGGATGACCCGCCTCAGCAACCTCGATTCCCCGGACGGGCCGACCGTCGGACCGACGATGACCGTGGACACGGCGACGCAGGGCGCCTACCGCCCGGACATCGCCTTCGAGTCGGTCCCGGGCGGCGGGACGCGCGGCGTGATCATCTGGGGCCAGCGCTCGGGTGACACCCTCTGGGAGCTGCACACGGCCTGGTTCACGGATCTCGACTCCGATACCCCGGCGATCCACGACGACAGCGTGCTCATCGGCGACAGCACCCAAAAGCGGTGGGGCACCCTGGTGCCGACCAGCGCCGGCATGCGGATCGTGACGCACAGCGCGTCGGACCGGTTGCGCGTCTTCTCACACAACGCGGGCGATCCCCTCACATCGTGGTCCTCGGGGCCGGCAGGGATCACCATGGCGGCCAACGGGTCCTTCGACCCGGCCGCGGTGGGCCTCGACTCGGGCGAGATCCTCGCCGCCGCCGAGACCGATGCCACCAATCACGTCCTCGTCGTGCAGCGCTTCTCGACCGCGGGTGTGCCCGGCTTCCCGGAGCTGACGCTGACGGGGTACAGCCAGCCGACCCTCGCCACGAACGGGACCAGCGCCTGGCTCGTGATGATCCGCCAAAGCGACGGCTACGTGGTCTCCCGCCAGTTCGTACCGGGTCTCGGCTGGAGCGCCACCGACCGGGTCGAGATCGGCGCGGAGGGCGGCGGCTACTACGCCTGGCCGAACGCCGTGAGCCGGACCGACGGGCGGCTGCGATTCGTCGTCCGCGGGCCCATGGGCATCGACGAAAACCACTCGGCCGTGCTCGAGTTCCAACGGCCGCTCTGAGATCGGCCTCCGGGCGGCCGCTCTGAGAGCGGCCGCCCGGCACCTCCCACCGCAGTTCGGTGCCGGAACAGAAGGCAGGCTGAAGCAGTAGGCTGACGGGGACAAGGGAGGCCGCTGTGTGTGCCGAGTCGTATCGCTCCAGGACCGCCGTCGACGATCCGCCGACGGCTTCGCGCGTGGCGCGGGCGCGGCGGCGGGTTGTCGGGCGCGCGTTGCTGGCGCCGCTCGTGCTGGCCGCCTTTTTCTCGGTTCCAGCCGGGTCGGCATCGGCGGTGATCACTTTCGACACGACGTGGGGAAGCGTCGGCACCGGCAATGGCAACTTCACCCTTCCGACCAGGGTGGCCACCGACCCCACGTCCCTCACCCCCAACTCCTACGTGTCCGACACGGGAAACCACCGGATCCAGGAGTTCAACTCCTCGAACACGTTCGTCCGTAAGTGGGGAGCCACCCTGCCCCCCCTCAACGTTTTGCCGATTGCGGGCACCGGGAACGGCGAGTTCAACAGCCCGCAGGGCATCGCCACCGACTCCTCGAGCAACGTCTTCGTCGCCGACACCAACAACAACCGGATCCAGAAGTTCTCGTCCACGGGCACATACCTCGCCCAGTGGGGAAGCGCGGGCACCAACAACGGCCAGTTCAGCCTTCCGCAAGGCATCGCCAGGGATTCCTCGAACAACATCTACGTTGCCGACACCGGCAACAACCGGATCCAGGAGTTCGACTCCTCGAACACGTTCATCCGTAAGTGGGGGAGCGCGGGCACCGGAGACGGCCAGTTCGCCTCTCCCTCCGGGGTCGCCGTCGACTCCTCCGGCAATGTCTACGTCGCCGACTCGGGCAACAACCGGATCCAGAAGTTCTCGTCCACGGGCACATACCTCACCCAGTGGGGAAGCGCGGGCACCGGGAACGGCCAGTTTGGCGTGACCACCACACTGGATGTGGCCACGGGCTCCCACGACAACGTGATCGTCGCCGACACGGGCAATAACCGGATCCAGAAGTTCAGGCCGTCGGGCACCTTCATCACCACCTGGGGAACCCTGGGTACCGGCAACAGCCAATTCAACGGCCCCTCCGGGGTTGCCGTCGACTCAACCGACCACGTGTACGTCGTCGACCGGGCCAACAACCGGATCCAGAAGTACCACGAGTCGGACATTGTTGAGCCCGACACCACGATCGACTCCCCCCCATACGGGCTGACGAACGACGCCACCCCGACCT
>DATLPT010000041.1:0-6451 GCA_035535635.1 Lapillicoccus sp.
CGTCTCCATGCCGCACCCGCGCATCCTCGTCGGCGGAGGGGGCGAGCGGAAGACGCTGCGTCTGGTCGCCCAGTACGCCGACGCGTGCAACATCTTCGACATGGGACCGGACGCGGTGCGCGCGAAGTACGACGTCATCCGGCGCCACTGCGAGGCCGTCGGGCGCGACTACGACGACATCGAGAAAACCGTCCTCAGCCGGGTCGACTTCGCCAAAGAGTCCGACGACTCGATCGTGGACCGGGTCGGCCGCCTCCGTGACGTCGGTACACAGCACGTGATCTTCGGCGTGGCCCGGGTGTGGGCGCCGGGGTCGCTCGACCGAGTCCCGGGACTGGTGGCCCAGCTCGACTGAGGTTCGCCAGGCGTATGCGTGATGGACGGGGTCGACGGCACCCGCTGCTGCGTGGTCGGTGGTCACCAGGTGAGGATGCCCTTGACGACGGTGAAGGCGGCCCCGGCGAGCGCGAGGCCGATGGCGATCCGGCGGGCCAGCGTGTGGTCGATGTGCCGGGAGAGGATCTCCCCGCCCGCGAGACCCACCGCCAGTGCGCCGAACGAGACGGCGAGCTCTACCGGCGTCACGTGCGGCAGGCCGCCCTTCGCGACGAGCGACGCGAGGTTGGTGAAGATCGAGAAGAACTGGAACGTCGCGACGAACTTGCGGTGCTCCCAGGCGGTACTGACCGCATACAGGACGATGGCCGGGCCGCCCACGCCGGCGGTGACGTTCATGAACCCGCTGGAGGCGCCGGCGATCGCGGCACCCCGGCGCCCGCGCAGCACTCGCGCCCGTTCGCTGAGGACGACGGCGCCGAGCGCCACGATGACCAGCAGCCCGATGATGACCATCAGCGGCGCGGGCGGGACGTTCTTGGCGACGTAGGCGCCGAAGGGGATGGCGAGGAGCGCCGGCACGGCGAGCAACAGGCCCTTGGCCCACTCGGTGTCGCGCCAGTGCGCGACGAAGACGACGACACTGACCGTCAGCCCGAGCAGGTTCGACAGGACGACGCCCTCGAACGGTCCGGCGATGAGGACGAGCAGCGGCGCGCAGACCAGGGCGAAGCCGATGCCCGTGACGCGCTGGGTCAGTGCGCCGGCTACCACCCCCAGGGGCAGGAACAGCAGCTCCGTTGTCACAGGCCCAGCGCGAGGTACCGCACGTCCTCGAACTCCTCCAGACCAGCGGCCGCCCCCTCACGGCCGAGTCCGGACTGCTTGACCCCGCCCATCGGCGCGAAGGCGACAGAGGGAAGCGCGTTGTTGACCCCGACGATGCCGGCCTCGAGATGCTCGGCCGCGCGCCAGCAGCGCGAGACGTCGCGGGACCAGAGGTACCCCGCAAGACCCATCTCCGTGGCGTTCGCACGGGCGAGCGCCTCGGCGGTGTCCCGGAACCGGAACACGGCCGCTGCCGGACCGAACACCTCCTGGGTGGCAATCCCCGCCGTGTCCGGGACGTCGCCGAGCAGGGTCGGAGGAACGAACGTGCCACCCTTCGGGAGGTCGCGCTCACCGGTGAGCCTCGTCGCCCCAAGCGAGATCGCTTCGGAGACAAGGGAGTTGACCGCGTCCACCCGTGTGGCGTCGATCACCGGCCCGAGGTCGGGAAGCGGGTCGGCCAGACCGTCACCGACGGTCATGCCGTCGACGCGGTCGACCAGCGCCCCGACGAACTCGTCGTAGACGTCCTCGTGGACGACGAACCGGTTCGCCGCGATACAGGACTGACCGGTGTTGCGGAACTTTGCTAGCAGGGCGCCCTCGACGGCGGCGTCGACGTCGGCGTCGTCGAAGACGACGAACGCCGCGTCGCCGCCGAGCTCGAGGAGGGGGCGTACCACCCGTCGAGCGGCGCTGGCCATGATCTCCCGGCCGACCGGTGTGGAGCCGGTGAACGTCACCGCGCGGACCGCGTCGTGGTCGAGGAGGGTCTGGGTGATCTCGCGGGCCGGGCCGTGGACGAGGTTGATGACCCCGGCGGGGAGGCCCGCGTCGACGAGCGCGCGCACCATCTCGGTGGCGGCCAGGGGCGCCTTCTCGGAGACCCGGGCGACGACGGTGCAACCGGCGGCCAGCGCCGGGGCGAGCTTGCGGGCCTGGATCGAGCAGGGGAAGTTCCACGGGGTGAGGGACGCGACCACGCCGACGGGGCGCCGGATGGTGAGGTGCCGACGGTCGGCCGCCTCGTGGGCGATGACCTCGCCCTGCGGGCGGCGGGCCTGCTCGGCGAACCAGCGGAAGTACTCGGCGCTGAACGCCACCTCGCCGACCGCCTCCGGCCGTCGCTTGCCGGCCTCTCGGGCGAGAGTCTCGCCGATGGTGTCGGCCCGCTCCGCGATGAGGCGGCTGGCCTCGAGCAGGATGTCCGCGCGTCGACGGGGCGGCAGCTCGGCCCAGTCGGTGAAGGCCCGGGCCGCGGCGTCGGCCGCCCGCTCCGCGGTCTTGGCGTCGCCCCAGGCGAGCCGGCCGGCGACGGAGCCGTCGGCCGGGTTCGTCACGTCGACGGTGGCCGCACCGTCCTCCCAGGTTCCGTCGATGAGGTGGCTGGCGAGCGTGGTCACGAGAGTGCTCCTGTCAGGTGGGGGTGAGGACGTCGGGGCGGAGACGGTCGCCGATCTTCACCGTCGGCCAGGCGTCGTCGTGGACGAGGGGTTCCGGTCCGCCGTCGAGGACGAGGGTCGTGTCCTCGACCTTCCAGCCGGCGGCGCTGGGGTTCCAGGCGACGACTGCGCCCTCGGTGAGGAGGGCGTCGCTCGAGCGGTGCGCAGGGAAGTCGCGCGGCTGGAACCCGCTGAACCCGCCCTGGTGGTGCCGGTGCCACTCCTCGGGGTCGAAGCCGTGCGTTGCGTATGCCGCACAGCCGGCGGACACGACGTCGCCGAGCCTGGCGCCGACGCGGGAGGCATCGAGGAAGACCTGCTCGACGTGCAGCAGCCGCTCGTAGGCGTTGTGCTCGGCCGGGCCGAGCGGTGTGAACGAGACGATCCGGGTCACGCTGGCGACCAGGCCGTGGCGGCGGGCGCACGCCACCAGCATCGCCCGCCGGCCCAGTGGCTCGGAGGTCGGGAGCGGGTGGCGGTGGGCGTCGAGGCGAGGAGCGCCCGCGACGAGCAGCACGATCGGGTCGAGCTCACGGTCCAGCAGCTCCCGCGCGAAGGCGCCGGCCGCCGCATACTCCGTCGTTCCGGGGCCCAGCCGTGGGGCGGTGGCCGTCGCCGCGGCGGCCGCGTCGACGCACACCTCGCGCAGCAGCCGCCGCTGTCGCCCAGTCAGGTGGCGGCGCAGCCCGGCCAGCTCGGCGGCGACGCTGCTAATCCCGGGCAGGGCACGGTCGCTCCCGACGCGCTCGCCGGTGGGGAGCTGCGGGTCGCGGGTCTCCCACCACGGGACGACGACCCAGTCGGCGTCCAGGTCGGCGAGCTCGGTGTCGCGCAGGCGGGGGGACTCGATGGCGTTCGTGACGATGGTGACGCGTCGTGATGCGACGTCCACGACGACGTCGAGGCAGGCCGTGTCCAGTGTCTGCGGGACGTTGACGCGGCTTCCGAGGAGCCACGTGAGGTTGGCCGGGTCACGGAGGACGACCGTGCCGAGCCCGTGGTCCGATCCGACATCGGCGAGCGCGGTGATCTTCTCGGGGAGGTCGGCCCAACGCTCGTAGTCAGCCGCCATGGCGGACCACCTCCGCGGCCCGGGTCCCGCGGCCGTCGAACCCGACGAGCTCCCGCTCGTCCGCGTTGCCATACGCGTGTAGACGCCACGGCCGATAGAGCAGGTCCGCGACGGACCGCACGGTGGCGTCGACGTCCACCCGCGGGATGACGGCGCCGTCCCGGGCCAGCAGGGGCATCTGGTCCAGTCTGACCTCGACGGTGTGGAACCCCGGACCGGTGTATGCGGTGCCGTGCGCGAGGTCGAACCACCGGCCTTCGGGCACATAGAACGTCCGCGGCACGGGGCCGGCGGAGTCGTCGAACACCGGCACGACCAGCAGGTCCCGGCCGAGCAGGAAGCTGTCGTCGACGCTCCTGGCCACGCGGTCGTCGGGGTAGTGGAACCCGAGCGGACGCATCACCGGCCAGCCGTTGGCGGCGGACTCGTGCGCGATCTGCCAGAGGTAGGGCAGGAGCGAGTAGCGCAGCCGGACCCAATCACGGCAGATCCGTAGGGCGTCGTCGCCGAAGGCCCAGGGCTCGCGCGGGCGCAGCCCGTGCGCCCGCATCAGCGGCGACAGGGCGCCCAGCTGGGTCCACCGCACGTAGAGCGCCGGGGTGAGCTCAGGCCCGAAGAACCCTCCGATGTCGTGGCTCCAGAAGCCCGGCGCGCTCATCGCGTAGGAAAGGCCCCCGCGCACGGTCGCCTGCATCCCAGCGACCGTCGACTCGGCGTCCCCTCCCCACTGGCCGGGATACCGCTGCGAGCCGGCCCATCCGCTGCGGCCCCACACAAGGGGCGGCCGGTCGGTGAACTCGCGGATCGCGTCCGAGACGGAACCGTTGTAGCGCAAGGGGTACAGGTTGTGCGCCTGGTGTGGCGGCGTGCCGTCGAAGAGGGCGGCGTCGTCGGGGAGCGCCTCGCCGAAGTCGGTCTTGAACACCGCGACGCCGTCGTCGAGGAACTCGCGGTGCATCTCCTGCCACCACCGCCGCGCGTCCGGGTTCGTGAAGTCGATGAGCGCCCGCATCCGGCCGTCGGGGGTCGGCGTCTTGACGATCGACGCCAGGCTGCCGTCGGTCCGCCGGACCAGGTACCCCTTGCGTTCGGCGTGCTCGAAGATCGGTGACGCCGGATCGAGGTAGGGCAGCTCCCACAGCGAGAGCCGGATGCCGAGGTCGGCGAGGTCGGACACGAACTGCTTGCGGTCGCCGAACCGTGAGGTGTTCCAGATGAAGTCGGTGTTGAGCCGGTCGACGACCAGCCAGTCGGGGTCGAGGTGCAGCACGTCCAGGGGCACCGCGTGCTCCCGCATCGTCCGGCCGACCTCGAGCATCTCATCGCTGGTGTGGTAGCGGCAGCGCCCCATCCAGTAGCCGAAGGCCCACGGCTCCGGCACGTCCGGCCGCCCGGTCAGGGCGGTGTATGTCGTGAGCCGGCTCGCGGGGTCGGTGCCGGCCATCAGGTAGAGGTCGAGGACCGGGTCGTCGACACCGACCGAGAGCACCGACGGGCGGGAGTGCCCCACGTCGGCGGTGAGGACCGCGCCGGTGTTGACGAAACCGGTGTAGCCCCGGGACGAGTGCCACACGGGGACCGGCTTGTAGGCCATGCCGGTGCCGGTCCCACACGCGTCCTCGCTGCGCAGCCGCAGGCGCTGGCCGTTTTTGACCAGCCGTCCGAACTGCTCGCCGAAGCCCAGGATGTCCTCGTCCGGACCCAGCTCGAGGTTCAGCGTCGTCGCGCCGTCCTCGACGACGACCGACGGGGCGGTCAGCAGGCCGGCCACCTGCCGCAGCCGGTGGGCGGTGCGCAGGATGGTCGTGCCGGTATGCGCGTCGATCACCGTCAGGGTGAACGGAGCTCGCCCGACGGTCAGGCGGGTTCCGCCCGCCGACAGGGTGATCCGGTCATCGTCCTCCTCGACGTCGACCCGTGCCGGGGCCGGCGCGGGGTCGACGACGATGCCCAGGCCGGTGCCGTCGTCGTCGAGGAAGGGATGACCCGCAGGGGCCATTACCAGCCGCAAGCAGGCGGGTTGGGGAGCGGTGATCCGCAATGCATACGGGGTCACGTCGCTCGGTGGGAGCGTGATGTCGGGGAGGTTGGGCATCTGGGTCTCGACGCCTTGCGCCTCCAACGGCTCACCGGTGAGCCAGCCGGGCATCATGCCGAGCTGGACGCCCGGGAGCGCGTCGACGTCCAGCGTGACTCCCGACGCGTCCGGGCGGACGCCCCGGACGCGCCGGAGCAGGACGGCGGTGTCGGTCACGGTCAGCCCTTCACCGCGCCGGCGGTGATGCCGGCGACGAAGTAGCGCTGCAGGAACACGTAGGCGATGACGATCGGTGCGGAGGCCACGACGACGCCGGTGAACAGCAGCGGGTAGTCGGTGAGGAACTCCCCCTGGAAGGACAGCAGCGCCACCGGAATGGTGCGCTTCGCCGCGTCCTGGATGAACAGCAGCGGGTAGAGCAGGTCGTTCCAGTGGATGACGAAGAGGAAGATCGCCGTCGCCGAGAGCGAGGGAACCGACACCGGGATGACGATGGACCGGTACGTGCGCCAGGGTCCGGACCCGTCGACCGCGGCCGCCTCGAAGAGCTCTTTCGGGAGCGTCTTGAGGAACCCGGTCATGATGAACACGGCAATCGGGAGCGTCACGACGATGTTGATGAGGATGAGCCCGAGCAGCGAGTCGGTGAGGCCGAAGGTCTCGAACTGCACGTACTGCGGGATCATGTTGGCCTGGGCGGGAACCGCCATGCCGAGGACGATGAAGCCGAGGAGC
>DATLPT010000042.1:0-5787 GCA_035535635.1 Lapillicoccus sp.
CGTCGCCCTGACCGACCGCGGGGCCATCGGCGTCGACGAACGGGGCCGGACCAACGTCGACGGGGTGTATGCGATCGGCGACGTCACCGGGAAGCTGATGCTCGCGCATACCGCCGAGGCGATGGGCGTCGTGGCGGCCGAGACCATCGCGGGTGCGGAGACCGTGGAGATCAACTTCGACATGATCCCGCGGGCGACGTTCTGCCAGCCGCAGATCGCGTCGTTCGGCTACACCGAGGAACAGGCCCGCGAGCGGGGTTACGACGTCAAGGTTGCGCAGTTCCCGTTCTCCGCCAACGGAAAGGCACGCGGCATGGCCGAGGGCGTCGGCTTCGTCAAGATCGTCGCCGACGCCAAGCACAACGAGATCGTGGGAGCCCACATGATCGGGCCCGAGGTCACCGAGCTCCTGCCTGCGCTCACCCTGGCTCAGCAGTGGGACCTCACCGCTGACGAGGTGGCGCGCAACGTCTTCGCCCACCCGACGCTGAGCGAGGCGATGAAGGAAGCGGTCGAGGGCATCGCGGGCCACATGATCAACCTCTGACAGGCCAGACTGGGCGGCATGGCCTTCGACGTCGCCGGCTGTTCCTACCAGCGGTTCATGGGGCGGTTCTCCGAGACGCTGTCGGCGCCGTTCGCCGACTTCGCCGGCGTGACCGCGGGATCGGGTATGCGTGTCGTCGACGTCGGGTGCGGACCGGGGGCGCTGACGTCGCTCCTCGTCGACCGGCTCGGCGCCCCGGCCGTCGCCGGCGTGGATCCGTCGGAGACCTTGCTGGACGCGGTGCGGGAGCGGCTGCCGGACGTCGAGATCCGGAAGGCGCCGGCGGAGGCGCTGCCGTTCGACGACGACGCGTTCGACGCCGCACTGGCGCAGCTCGTCGTCCACTTCATGCGCGATCCTGAGATCGGTGTCGGCGAGATGGCGAGAGTGACTCGGCCAGGCGGCGTCGTGGCGGTCTGCGTCTGGGACCACGCCGGAGGGAGGGGACCGCTGTCGGCGTTCTGGGCGGCGGTCGGTGAGGTCGACCCGGGCGCCCGTGACGAAGCCTCGCTCGTCGGGTCGACCCAGGGCCAGCTCGAGGCTCTGCTCGGCTCGTGCGGTCTGGATGATGTGGTCGGCGACGAGGTGACGACGACGCGGTCGTACACGTCGTTCCAGGACTGGTGGGAGCCGTACACGCTGGGCGTCGGCCCGGCCGGCGACTACGTCCGGTCACTCGACGACGCCACCCGGGACCGGCTGATCGCGGCCTGCCGAACCCGGATCCCGGACCGGCAGTTCACACTGGACGCGACCGCCTGGGCGGCGCGAGGGAGGGTGCCGTCATGATCACGTCCGTCCACACGCTCGTCTACTCCGACGACCCCGCCGCGACGCGGGCCTTCTTCAAAGACGTCCTGCGCTGGCCGTTCGTGTCCGACGAGGCGTCCGGCGGCGACGGAGGCGACGACCCGTCGAACTGGCTGATCTTCCGGTCCGGGCGCAGCGAGCTCGGGGTGCATCCGACGTCCGGGGAGGGCGGGTCCACGACCCGGCATACCGAGCTGTCCTTGATGTGCGACGACATCGCGGCGACGGTGGCGGAGCTGCGGGATCGCGGAGCGGTGATCCATGGTGAGCCGCAGGACCGCGGCTTCGGCATCGTGGTGGACGTCGAGGTGCCCGGCGCCGACTCGATCATGATCTACGAGCCGAAGCACCGGGTTGCCTACGGACTCTGAGCGCCGAGCCTCGCCCGTGAGTCAAGCCGAGCGGGCAACGCGTGACGCCCGCCCGGCGATTAGGGGGCGAACCGCAGCGCTGATATCCTGGTAGGTGCCGTGTAACGGCCGCGGGTTTGAGAGCGCCCAGGGAAATCTGCCCTGGTGCACCGCGCAGCGAGACCATACGAAGGAGTCGGTGGCCCATGTCCTTGGACACAGCCGTCAAGAAGAAGATCATGACCGAGTACGCCACGTCCGAGGGCGACACCGGTTCCCCCGAGGTGCAGATCGCGCTGCTGACGCAGCGGATCAAAGACCTCACCGAGCACTCCCGCGAGCACAAGCACGACCACCACAGCCGTCGTGGCCTGTTGCTGCTCGTCGGCCGGCGCCGCCGGCTGCTGCGCTACCTGGAGGCCACCGACATCGAGCGCTACCGCTCGCTGATCAAGCGCCTCGGCCTGCGCCGCTGAGCCTGTGACCAGGGCGGCCACCCGTTCATCGGAGTGGCCGCCCTGTCGCATGAGAAAGACCCGGGCACAACGACGATGCCCCGGATGACTGAGAGAAATGGAGGACCCATGGAGGGTCCAGAGATCACCTTCGCCGAGGCTGTCATCGACAACGGCCGCTTCGGCACCCGCACCGTCCGGTTCGAGACCGGGCGGCTGGCCAAGCAGGCAGCCGGTGCTGTCACCGCATACCTCGATGACGACACGATGCTGCTCAGCACCACCGCCGCGGGCAAACAGCCCAAGGACCAGTTCGACTTCTTCCCGCTGACCGTCGACGTCGAAGAGCGCATGTATGCGATCGGCAAGATCCCGGGGTCGTTCTTCCGACGTGAGGGTCGCCCCTCGACCGAGGCCGTGCTGACCTGCCGGCTCATCGACCGCCCGCTGCGCCCGACCTTCAAGAAGGGACTGCGCAACGAGGTCCAGGTCATCATCAGCGTCTTCGCGCTGAACCCCGACCACCAGTACGACGTCCTCGCGATCAACGCGGCGAGCGCGTCCACGCAGATCTCCGGCCTGCCGTTCTCCGGCCCGGTCGGCGGGGTCCGTGTCTCGCTCATCGAGGGGCAGTGGGTCGCATTCCCCAACTTCTCCGACATCGAGCGGTCCGTCTTCGACATGGTCGTGGCCGGGCGCGTCGTGACGAACCAGGACGGTTCTGGTAACGAGACCGAAGACGTCGCGATCATGATGGTCGAGGCCGAGGCCACCGAGTCCACCTGGGACCTCGTCACCAACCAGGGCGTCGGCGCTCCCACCGAGGAGGTCGTCGCCGAGGGCCTGGAGGCGTCCAAGAAGTTCATCGCCCAGCTCTGCAAGGCGCAGTCCGAGCTGGCCGCCAACGCCTCGAAACCGGTGGAGGAGTTCCCGTACTTCCTCGACTACGAGCCTGACGCCTACGACGCGGTCGAGAGCGAGGTCTCGGACGACCTCGAGCAGGCACTCCAGATGGCCGGCAAGCAGGAGCGCGAGGACCGGATAGACGAGATCAAGGCCCTGATGAAGGGCTCACTCGAGGAGCGGTTCGAGGGTCGGGAGAAGGAGCTGTCTGCCGCATACCGCGCGGCGCAGAAGAAGCTCATCCGCAAGCGCATCCTCACCGATGGCGTCCGCATCGACGGCCGTGGCCTGCGGGACATCCGCGCGCTGTCGGCCGAGGTCGAGGTGCTCCCACGGGTGCACGGCTCAGCGATATTCGAGCGCGGCGAGACCCAGATTATGGGCGTCACGACGCTGAACATGCTCAAGATGGAGCAGCAGGTCGACACCCTCTCGCCGGTGACGCGCAAGCGATACATGCATAACTACAACTTCCCGCCCTACAGCACCGGTGAGACCGGCCGGGTCGGGTCGCCCAAGCGCCGCGAGATCGGCCACGGGGCGCTCGCCGAGCGGGCTCTCGTGCCGGTCCTGCCGACGCGCGAGGAGTTCCCGTATGCGATCCGTCAGGTCTCGGAGGCGTTGGGCTCCAACGGTTCCACCTCGATGGGGTCGGTCTGCGCGTCCACGCTCTCGATGCTCAACGCCGGTGTGCCGCTGCGGGCGCCGGTCGCCGGCATCGCCATGGGGCTGGTCTCAGACGAGGTCGATGGTGAGGCGCGGTACGCCGCGCTGACCGACATCCTCGGTGCCGAGGACGCGTTCGGCGACATGGACTTCAAGGTCGCTGGAACCAAGAACTTCGTCACGGCGATCCAGCTGGACACGAAGCTCGACGGCATCCCCGCGTCCGTGCTGGCTGGTGCGCTGACCCAGGCCCGTGAGGCGCGGCTGCACGTCCTCGACGTCATGGCCGAGGCCATCGACGTCCCGGACGAGATGTCGCCCTACGCCCCGCGGATCATCACGGTGAAGGTGCCGGTCGACAAGATTGGCGAGGTCATCGGCCCGAAGGGCAAGATGATCAACCAGATCCAGGACGACACCGGCGCTGACATCTCCATCGAGGACGACGGCACCGTGTTCATCGGCGCGGTCGACGGCCGGTCGGCCGAGGCGGCGCGGGCCGCGATCAACGCGATCGCCAACCCGCAGATGCCCGAGGTCGGCGAGCGGTTCATGGGGACCGTCGTCAAGACGACGACGTTCGGCGCCTTCATCTCGCTGCTGCCCGGCAAGGACGGCTTGCTGCACATCTCCGAGGTGCGCAAGCTGGTCGGCGGCAAGCGGATCGACAACGTCGACGATGTCCTCAAGATCGGTCAGAAGGTCCAGGTCGAGCTCAAGGAGATCGACCCGCGCGGCAAGCTCTCGCTGGCCGCGGTTCTCGCCGACAGCGACGGGCAGGACGGTTCTTCGGCCGCCGCGCCCGCGGAGACCGCCACCGCCTGATCCACGAATCGGGGTGATACCGACCGGATTTCCGGGCGGTATCAACCCGGGCCGTTCCTGGCGACGGGCGCGTCAGTCGTCGTCGGTGTCCGGCAGCTTCGCGCGGATCTGGTCGACCTCGGCGAGAGCCGCCCGCAGGGTCCGCTCGGCCACCTTGTTTGCCGCGGCGGCTTCCTTCTGGGCCTTGGCCAGACCGTCGCGCGAGGCGCGCGCCGCCTTGAGGTCGGCGTCGAGATCGGCGATCCGGGCGTCCAACGCCTCCAGGGCGTCGATCGCCTCGCTCAACGCATCCCCGGCCTCGGCCGCCGCCGACATCGTCTCGCGCGATCGCTTCTCGGCCTCGGACAGCCGCTTGAGCAGGGCCGGATCCGGTTCGGCCGGCTTCTCCGGTTCGGGTTCCGGATCAGCCGCACGGCCGCGGCCCGAGCGGCCCGACCCTTTCCCCTCGCCGGCAATCACCCGCAGCGCGGGTCGCCGGGCGGGCGCGGGGGCCGCCGTCGCCTCCGACAGGTCGACGTCACCGAAGCCGGCATAGGACAGGGCCCGGGTCAGCTGGCCCGAGCCCACCGCCTCCGCGGCGGCCGTCGTCGCCAACGCCGCCACGAACGTCTCCCGCACCTGGTTGGCCACCGGCGTGGACATCGCCCCACCGGCCGCTTTGGCCACCTCCGTCGTGGAGCGCACGAGCTCGTCGACGAGCTTGGTGCGCTCGCGGCTCAGCGTCTTCAACGCGGCGCCGTCCATCTTCTCCTGCGCCTCGTGCAGTCCGGCCGCCAGGTCGACCAGCCGCTCGACGTCCGCCGGTCGGGCCCGGACCAGCTGGTTGATCGCCCAGGCCGCCGCCGTCGGCTTGCGGATCGAGTCGATGGCCTTGGCCAGCCCGGTCTCCTTGTCCGCCTTGGCCTGAGCCGCGAGGGTGCGACGAGCACCGAGGAACTCGTCCGGGTGCAGCCCGTAGAGCTCGCCGACCGCACTGTCGAGGTCAACATCCACGGGGCCAGCATCACACGGATGCGGCCGGCCGCCCTGCCTGGCGAGTCGCCGACCGCCGCACGCCCGGAGCGAGCGAGACACCGCTGTCGAGCAGCTCCTGCATCTGCTCCGGCGTGGCCGAGTCCCGCGCGAGGTGGGCGATGGTCACGTGGTGCGGTGGCCGCACCACCCGGCGTACCCGGTCTCCGGCGTGCACCTCGCCCTCCGCCAGCACGCGGCACATCGCACCGACCCGACC
>DATLPT010000043.1:0-12204 GCA_035535635.1 Lapillicoccus sp.
CCCGCAGAGGAGTGGATCTGAAGTGAGCAGGGAGATCCGAGCCCCCCGAGGCAGCGAGCTGACGTGCAAGGGGTGGCCCCAGGAGGCCGCCATGCGGATGCTCATGAACAACCTCGACCCCGAGGTGGCCGAGCGCCCCGACGACCTGGTCGTCTACGGCGGAACCGGCCGGGCGGCCCGCGACTGGCGCTCGTTCGACGCGATGGTCCGCACGCTGCGGAGCCTGGACGCCGACGAGACGATGCTCGTGCAGTCGGGCCGGCCGGTCGGCGTCATGCGGACCCACGAGTGGGCCCCCCGGGTCTTGATCGCCAACTCCAACCTCGTCCCCGACTGGGCGACCTGGCCGGAGTTCCGCCGCCTCGAGCACCTGGGCCTGACGATGTACGGCCAGATGACGGCAGGCTCCTGGATCTACATCGGGACCCAGGGCATCGTCCAGGGCACCTATGAGACCTTCGCCGCGGTGGCTGAGAAGCGGTTCGGTGGCACGCTCGCCGGGACGCTCACCCTCACCGGCGGCTGCGGCGGCATGGGGGGCGCCCAGCCGCTCGCGGTCACCCTCAACGAGGGGGTATGCCTCGTCGTCGACGTCGATCGCACTCGCCTCGACCGCCGGGTCGAGCACCGCTACCTCGACACGGTGGCCGACGACCTGGACGCCGCCGTTTCTCTTGCGCTGGAAGCAAAGGCGAACCGGCGCGCCTACAGCATCGGCGTCGTCGGGAACGCCGCTGAGGTGTTCCCCGAACTGCTCCGCCGTGGGGTCGACATCGACATCGTCACCGACCAGACCTCCGCGCACGACCCGCTGTCGTACCTGCCGCTCGGCATCGACGTGGCGGACTGGCACGACTACGCCGAGCGCAAGCCGGATGAGTTCACCGATCGCGCCCGCGAGTCCATGGCCAAGCACGTCGCAGCCATGATCGGCTTCCAGGACAAGGGCGCCGAGGTCTTCGACTACGGCAACTCCATTCGTGACGAGGCGCGCAAGGGTGGCTTCGACCGCGCGTTCGACTTTCCCGGGTTCGTCCCGGCCTACATCCGGCCGCTGTTCTGTGACGGCAAGGGCCCGTTCCGATGGGTGACGTTGTCAGGTGACCCGAAGGACCTCGACGCCACCGACCGCGCGGTGATGGACCTGTTCCCCGACAACGACCGGCTCCAGAAGTGGATGCGCGGTGCTCGGGAGAAGATTGCGTTCCAGGGCCTGCCGGCACGGATCTGCTGGCTCGGGTACGGCGAACGCGACCAGGCCGGGCTGGCCTTCAACGACCTCGTCGCCAGCGGCGCCGTGAGCGCACCCGTCGTCATCGGCCGCGACCACCTCGACTGCGGCTCGGTCGCGAGTCCCTATCGCGAGACCGAGTCGATGCTCGACGGCTCCGACGCGATCGCCGACTGGCCGCTGCTCAACGCCCTGGTCAACACGGCGTCAGGGGCGTCATGGGTATCCCTGCATCACGGCGGTGGCGTGGGCATCGGCCGGTCGATCCACGCCGGGCAGGTGTCGATTGCCGACGGGACGCCACTCGCCGCGCAGAAGCTGGAACGCGTCCTCACGAACGACCCCGGGATGGGCGTGATCCGGCACGTCGACGCGGGGTACGACCTGGCCGAACAGGTCGCCGAGGAGCGCGGGGTGCGAGTCCCGATGCGCGAGAACTTCGTGGGGTGATCAATCGGGGCCCCCGCGAAGTATCGGAGCGAAGCGGAGAACTTCGTGGGGTGTTCAATCGCTGATGTCCGCCACCTGCGCGTCGAAAACCCGGATGACGTCGTCGCCACTCACCGTCAGGGCGACACCGTGAGCGCCGCCGCCCATCGAGACCGTCCGACCGGCCACGGTGGCGTCGGCGACCACCGGCCAGGCGTGCGTCGACCCGAACGGAGTGATCGTGCCGCGCTCGTATCCGGTCACTTCCTGGGCGACGGCGGCGTCCGGCATCGAGAGGCGGTTCGTCCCGAGCAGGGCGCGCAGCTTCGGCCACGAGAACTGGCGGTCGCCGGGGACCAGCACGAACCAGAAGTCGTCGTCCCCGCGCCGCACGACGAGCGTCTTGACGATGTCACCCGGCTGGACGCCCCGGGCGGCAGCCGCTTCCTCCAGGCTGCGGACCGGCCCGTGCCGGGTCACCGTGACGGGGATGCCGGCCTCGTCGACGGCCGCCAGCGCACGCTGTTCTCCCGGCGTCTCCATGGCGCAAAGCCTAGGTTGGTCCCGTGAGCGCCGCCGTGGACGCCCAGCAGTTCCCTTTGCCGGTCGCGGCGCTCCGGTCCTTCGACGCGATGTGGGCCGAGCTCGAACCGGTCGGGCTGGAGCACTCGACCGGCGGCTACCGACGGTATGCCTGGACGCGCGAGGACCACACGTTGCGGGAGTGGTTCGCGGGGCAGTGCGCGGCTCGCGCCCTGGATCTCGTCGAGGACCGGGCCGGCAACCAGTGGGCGTGGTGGGGCGATCCCGACGCGGTCCGCACGGACGGGTCGACCGGCGGCGTCGCAATCGGATCGCACCTCGACTCGGTTCCCGACGGCGGCGCCTTCGATGGCCCGCTGGGAGTGGTCTCGGCGCTGGCCGCGGTGGATGCACTGCGCGCCAACGGTGTTCAACCGCGCCGACCCGTGGCCGTGGTCAGCTTCGGTGACGAGGAGGGCGCCCGCTTCGGCATCGCCTGCGCCGGCTCGCGGATCATCACCGGGGCGCTTGAGCGGGAACGAGCCCTCGCCCTGACCGACGCCGACGGCACCACCATGGCGGAGGCCATTCGGCGCGCCGGTCGCGACCCGTCGGGCGTCGGCCCCGACCAACAGACGCTCGGTCGCGTCAGCACCTTCGTCGAGCTGCACGTCGAACAGGGCCGCGCCCTGGCCGACCCCGACGCATACGACCAGAGCCGTTCGGCGGTGGGCGTGGGCAGCGACATCTGGCCGCACGGCCGGTGGCGCATCGACGTGCCGGGTACCGCCGACCACGCGGGCACCACCCACATGGCGGACCGCGACGACGCCGTCCTCAAACAGGCCGCGCTGGTCCTCGCCGCGCGGGCGGCCGCAACGCGTCACGGGTGCGTGACGACGGTCGGCAAGATTCGCGTCGAGCCCAACGGGGTCAACGCGATCGCCAGCCACGTCACCGCGTGGCTGGACGCCCGGGGCGCCCACGAGGCGGCCGTGCGTCGGGTCGTCGCCGACGTCGAAGGAGCCGCCCGGCCACACGGCGCAACCCTCACCGAGGAGTCGTGGACGCCGACGACCCGGTTCGACCCACAGCTGGTCCGCCGCCTCGCTGCCCACCTCGGACCGGACGCGCCGGTCCTCGGGACCGGGGCCGGTCACGACGCCGGAATCCTTGCCTCGCAGGGAATTCCGTCAGCGATGCTGTTCGTCCGCAACCCCACCGGCGTGTCCCACTCGCCGCAGGAGCACGCCGACCGCGCGGACTGCCACGCCGGCGTCGCCGCCCTGACCGCCGTCCTGACCGATCTGACCCGGGCCTCCGAATGACGACGTACTGGGCCGAGCACGCCTGGTTGCCTACGGGGCCGGCTTCGTCGGTGCGGATCCCGGTGCAGGACGGCCGGTTCGGAAAGGTCCGGGCTGACCTGCCCGCCCGCCACGACGACGTCCAGCTGCCCGGCGTCGTCCTGCCGGGCCTGGCCAACACTCACAGCCACGCGTTCCACCGCGCGCTCCGGGGGCGGACCCACGGCGGCGGCGGCAACTTCTGGACGTGGCGCGACCAGATGTATACGGTCACCCAGCGGCTCGACCCGGACACCTACTTCGCGCTCGCGCGGGCGACCTTCGCCGAGATGGTCCTCGCGGGCGTGACCGTCGTCGGCGAGTTTCACTACCTGCACCACGACCCCTCTGGCCGGCACTACGCCAACGCCAACGCCATGGGGGACGCCCTGGTCGCCGCGGCCGCCGAGGCCGGTCTGCGGATCACGCTCCTCGACACGTGCTACCTCGCCGGCGGTCTGACCGGCGAAGGACACACGGCGCCGGATGCCACCCAGCAGAGGTTCAGCGACGGTTCCGTCGGTGCGTGGCTGGACCGGATGGCCGCCCGGACCACCACGGACCCGTCCGCCGCCCGCATCGGCGCGGCGATCCACTCGGTCCGGGCCGTCCCCAAGCCGTCGCTGGAGGAGGTCGGCGCCTGGGTCGAGGGCGTTCCCCTGCACGTCCACCTGTCCGAACAGCCGGCGGAGAACATCGCCTGCGAGATGTTCTACGGCTGTTCGCCCACGCGGCTGCTCGCCGACACCGGGGTGCTGCGGCCGGACGTCACCGCCGTCCACGCGACGCACGTCAGCGCCGAGGACGTCAAGGTGCTCGGCGACGCCGACGCCCAGGCGGCGTTCTGCCCGACCACCGAACGCGACCTCGCCGACGGCATCGGCCCCGCTCGCGACCTCGCCGACGCGGGCGTCAGCCTCAGTCTCGGCTCCGACCAGAACGCCGTCATCGACCCGTTCGAGGAGCTGCGCGGCCTGGAGATGAACGAGCGGCTCACGACCAACGAGCGTGGCCGGTTCCGACCGGACGAGCTGGTGCGGGTCGCGTCGGCCAACGGGTACCGGAGCCTGGGCTGGTTCGGCGGCGGCGTGATCGCCGAAGGGGCACTCGCCGACTTCGTCGTCGTCCGTGACGACACGATCCGCACGATCGGCAGCCGCTCCGGGCAGATCATCTACAGCGCGACCGCCGCCGACGTGGCGACGGTGGTCGTCGGCGGCCAGGTCGTCGTGGAGCGCGGCGAGCACCAGCGGCTCGGTTCGGTGGTCCCGCTATTCCGCGACGCCTTCGACGCGCTGCGAGTGGAGCGGTGACCACCACCCTCGTCACCGGGATCGGCGAGCTCACCACGATGGACCCGGAGCACCCGGACGCCGAGGACGAGCTCGGTACCCTCCACAACGCCGCCCTGGTACTCGGCACCGATGATCACTTCCTCTGGGTCGGCCGCTCCGGTGTCCCTGACGCCGACCGGCGCCTCGACGTCGACGGCCGCGCGGTGATCCCGGCCTTCGTCGACAGCCACACCCACTTGGTCTTCGCCGGCGACCGCAGTGCCGAGTTCGCCGCCCGAATGAGCGGCGTCGCATACGACGGCGGCGGTATCGCCAGCACCGTCCAGGCCACCCGCGAAGCGACCGACGACGAGCTGCGCCACCTCCTGCGTGACCGCCTCGGCGAGATGCGTAGCCAAGGAACCGGGGTGGTGGAGGTCAAGTCCGGCTACGGCCTCGACGTCCCCTCCGAGGCGCGGCTCCTAAGACTCGCTCGTGAGGTGACCGACGAGGTGACCTTCCTTGGTGGCCACGTGGTTCCGCCCGAATACCGTTCCCGCAGAGGTGACTACGTCGACCTGGTGACTGGCCCGATGCTCACCGAGGCCCACGCATACGCTCGCTGGATCGACGTCTTCTGCGAACCGCACAGTCCGTATGCGTTCACTGAGGACGAAGCGCGAACCATCCTGCTCGCGGGCCGAGGCGCGGGGCTCGGGCTACGGGTGCACGGCAACCAGCTCGGTCCCGGACCTGGCGTGCGGCTGGCCGTCGAGCTCGGCGCCGCGAGCGTTGACCACTGCACGTACCTGACCGCGCAGGACGTCGACGCGCTCGCCGGCGGGACCACCGTCGCCACGCTGCTGCCGGGGGTCGAGTTCTCGACGCGCCATCCCTATCCGGACGCGCGGGCGCTCCTTGACGCCGGCGCGACCGTTGCCCTGGCCACCGACTGCAACCCGGGCACGTGCTACACGTCCTCGATGCCCTTCGTTCTCGCCCTCGCGGTGCGCGAGCTGCGTCTCACTCCGCAGGAGGCGCTGTGGGCCGCGACGCGAGGTGCGGCAGCATCGTTGGCTCGGAACGACATCGGGAGGATCGCGGTGGGAGCTCAGGGCGGGGTGACGGTTGTGGACGCACCGTCGCACCGGCATCTTGCGTATCGTGCAGGCGTGCCGCTCGCCCGACGTCTGTCGACTGCTACCTGATGGCCGTCGCTTCCCATTCGCTCGGCGTCGTCCGCTCCGGCGATCGGGAGCCCACGCCGTGGAAGAACGGCCAGGGCGCCACCCGCGAGATCGCCCGACGCCTGCTGGGGGTGAGGGGGCCGCACTTCGTGTGGCGGATCAGCGTTTCGGACATCCACGCGGACGCGGACTTCGGGGCGTTCCCAGGAGTACAGCGCTCGACGACGCTGATCCACGGCGACGGGATGGTCCTCGACGTCGCCGGAACCGCGCGGGAGCTGGTCCCGTTCGAGCCGAGCACCTTCGACGGGGCGGCGGAAGCCCACGCCCGGCTCTCGCACGGGCCGGTGAGCATCCTCAACGTCTTCACCGTGGCCAGCCGGATGAGTGCGGCGGTCCGGATCGTCGACTTCTCGGACGGGCGGCCGCTGAGCATCGCGGGGGCGACGGTGCTCGTCCTGCTGGGCGGTCACGCCTCGGTGTACGCGGCGGAGGGCACCAACGGGAACCTCGCCCCACTCGACGCCCTCGTCCCTCGACCGCGGGTCCGTCTTGTCTCGGGGAGCGGGATGGCTGCGGTGGTCCGGATGGAGAACTACCGCGCCTGGCGCGCCTTCTCCTGGTGATCGTGCACGGAGATCGACATCGCTTGATGGTAGAATTAGTGCATGCGGACCACCATCAACCTCGACGAAGATCTGATAAAGCAGGCGTCCGAGTTGACGGGCCGACGGGAAAAGTCCGCACTGGTGAAACTGGGACTCGAGGCCCTCATCGCCCGGGAGAGCGCACGCCGCCTCGCCGCGCTGGGCGGCACCGACCCGACGGCGACGGCCGCCCCTCGCCGTCGAGCGCCGTGATCCTTGTCGATTCCTCTGTCTGGATCGATCACCTCCACCGAACCGACACCCGGCTCGTGGGGCTTCTTGACGACGTGCGGGTCTGCACCCATCCGATGGTCATCGAGGAGCTGGCGCTGGGAACTCTGCGCCGACGCAGGCACGTCCTGGATTCGTTGGGCAGTCTGCCCTGGGCTCCGGTGGCGACCCATGATGAAGTGCTGGCATTCGTCGACGCTCACCGACTCTTCGGGCTTGGGCTCAGCCTGGTTGACGCGCACCTGGTCGCCGCCGCACGACTCAGCGAAACCACCCAAGTCTGGACCCGGGACCGGAGCCTTCGGTCCACCGCGAATCGGTTGGGTGTCGCCGCGGGCCTGTCCTGACTCACCGCGATTCAACCGCTGTTAAGGGGGACTTGACCGCTGGCCTCGGCGGTCCCGCCTCGATCCGTCGCCGGTGCCGCTCGACGGCGTCGTCGCCCATTGACCAGTCGGACTCCACCCAGAACGTCGCGCCGGCGTCCACCCACTCGGCAACCGTGGCGTCACCCGTGGCGCCGGGCTCACTGACCCCCTCGGCGATCACGTCGTAGCCCTCCCACGTCAGGCCGTCCCGCTCGCGAATCCCTTTAAGCGCAGCCACAGTTCGGGACAGATCGACCGGGCCGAACGGGTTGTCGTCCGTGCGGTCCAGCTTCGTCGGGATGACGCCGTCCCACCGGGCGGCGCGGGCCATCGAGCGCGGTGCTGGGTAGGCGCCCACGACCCAGACGGGTACCCGAGGCTGCTGGACCGGCGCCGGCGGCGGGAAGAACTCGGTGGGCTCGACCGAGTAGTGCGTGCCCTCATACGAGAACGGCTGGCCCCGCATCAGCCCGTCGTAGATTGCCAGGCCTTCGTCCAGCTTCTCCGCGCGCACCGTGCGGCCCTCGTCACGTTCGAAGGCGAGCCACCCCGGGTGCAGCGCTCCGAGGCCCACGGCCAGCTGGACCCGCCCGCCGGAGAGGTGGTCGAGTGTGGCGACCCGCCCGGCCAGGTCCCACGGCCGGATCCGCGGGAGCGGCGTCAGCATGGTGCCAAGCCGGATCCGAGAGGTCTGCATCGCTGCGGCGGTGAGGGTGACCCAGGCGTCCTGGCCCCAGACCGCCTCCCAGGTGAAGATCGCGTCCCAGCCGGCCTCTTCCGCCGCGACTGCGAGGTCGGCGAACTCCCTCGGCGTGGCCAGACTGATGACCACACCGGCGCGGAACGCCGTCACCCTCAGTCGTTGACCGAGTCGGCGTTCGGCAGGTGTCCGGTCGACCTGCGGTAGTACTGCGCCGCCTTGCGCTCGGCGACCACCCGGGCCGCGCCGACGGCGAGGCCGAGGACCGCCCCGTACAGCAGGGCCTCGCGCCAGCTGGTCTCGTCGACCGAGCTCGGGTCGGTCGGCGCCTCATGGCCCGACACAGCGCGCCATGAGGCGCTGACCACCTTGGTCGCGAGCGCGCCGGCACCGATCGCCACCGCCGTGCCGATCAGCCGCCATCCCACCGTGCCCATGCGCCACTCCTGTCGTCCCGCGAACCGTGTCGATTCTCCGGACGACTCTTCCATGACGGGGGAGTAAAGTCATCTTCACTACGACAGGGGAGCGCCCCACAGCGCTGAGAGTGCGGTCCGCCGCAGACCCTCGAACCTGCTCCGGTTAGCACCGGCGAAGGGAGTCGGTTGACATCTCAGGTGCGACCTCGCATACGCGGTGTATGCGAGAACGCACCTCCCCCGGGAACCAGCACAACCCCACCCGGGAGGCCACGAATGACCACTCAGACCCACCGCACCGTTCTCGCCACCCGTCCGCTGACCCGGTGGCGCACCATCGACCTGCTGACCTGCGCCTTCATCGGGGTCGCCTTCGGAGTCGCGTACTGGGCGTGGTATCTGCTCTACCAGGCGCCGAGCACCGCGCTTGCGGCGGTGTTCCCTCCGCTGCAGGGCATCACCGGTGCGCCCTGGCTGATGGCCGGCGTCGTCGGGGGGCTCGTGATCCGGCGTCCCGGCGCCGCGCTCTTCGCCGAGCTCATCGCCGCCTGCGTGGAGGCCCTGATCGGCAGCTCGTGGGGCATCGCGACGGTCGTGTCCGGCCTCCTACAGGGCTTGGGGGCCGAGATCGGGTTCGCGATCCTCGCCTACAGCTCGTTCGGGCTCGGGGCGGCACTCCTGTCGGGCGCCCTGGCCGCGCCGTTGGAAGCGGTCTATGAGTGGTTCAGCTACTGGGCCGACTGGGACTGGGGCTACAAGCTCGCGTACCTGGTCATCCTCACCGTCGCGGGCGCGCTCATCGCCGGCGGCATCGGCTGGCTGCTGACCCAGGGCTTGGCCCGCGCCGGTGCCCTGGGCTCGCTGCCGCCCGGCCAGGAGGTGCGGGAGGCCCGAGCTGTCTGACGCCCTCGGCCTCGCGCCGGCGGCCGCGACGGGTGTCGGTGGTGCCTCGGTCGAGATCGACGGCCTCATCTGGCGCCCGTACGGACGGACCCGGCCGGTCCTCTCCGACCTGAACCTGCGGTTCGCCGCGAGTGAGCGGGTGCTGCTCGCGGGCCCGAGCGGTTCGGGCAAGTCGACCGTGCTCCGCGCCGTGGCCGGGCTGCTCCTCACCGCGGACGCCGGTGAGGTGTCGGGAACCGTGTCGATCGACGGGGTGGATCCCGGAGCGGTTGCCGGATCGGTCGGCCTGGTCCTGCAGGACCCCGGCGCCGGGGTGGTCGCCTCGACGGCTCACCGTGACGTGGCCTTCGGACTCGAGAACATCGGTATGCCTCGGGAGGCCATGCGTGCGCCGGTCGCCGCCGCCCTGGCCGAGGTCGGGCTGGGTGACCTTGCCTCGACGAGCCCGCTGACGCTCTCCGGCGGCGAGCAGCAGCGGCTGGCCCTCGCCGGTGCCCTAGCCATGTCGCCCCGGGTCCTCCTCCTCGACGAGCCGACG
Organism: Lapillicoccus sp.; assembly: GCA_035535635.1. Taxonomy (GTDB): domain Bacteria; phylum Actinomycetota; class Actinomycetes; order Actinomycetales; family Dermatophilaceae; genus Lapillicoccus. Next base: position 9,796 of record DATLPT010000043.1, read on the forward strand.
GCGATGCTGGACCCCGCCAACGCGGCGTCAGTGCGGTCGGTGGTCGGCGAGGTCGTCGACGCGCGCGGCCTCACGACAGTCGTGGTCGAGCACCGGCTCGGCCTGTGGCTCGATCTCGTCGACCGGATCGTCGTGCTCGGGCCGACGGGTGTTGTGGTGGCCGACGGGCCGCCCGCGGTCGTGCTCGCGGCGCGGGCTACCGAGCTGGCCGCGATGGGCATCTGGGTTCCCGGGCAGCCGGACCCCGAACCGGTCGACGTGTCAGAGGCGTTCACGGTTCGCCCGCCTCGCGGCGATCCGGCCGTCTGCGCCCGCGGGCTCACCGTCCGGCGCACCTCGTCGCCGCTCAACGGTCTGCCACGAGTGGCCACCGCCGTCGAGGGCGTGGACCTTGAGGTCGGCGACGGCTCGACGGTGGCGCTGGTCGGGCCGAGCGGATCGGGCAAGTCCACGCTCCTCGAGGCCCTGGCCGGGCTGGTGCGGACCTCGTCGGGGACCGTGGAGCTGCGATCGGATCTCGGCGGACGGGGCGACCCGTCCCGGCGGTCGTCGCCCGATCTCGCGAGGGCCGTGGCCTGGGTGCCGCAACGCGCGGCAAGCACGATCGTGCGCCGGACGGTCCGCGACGAGGTGCTGGCGACGTCGCTCGCGGTCGGCGTCGAGCCCGCGGTCGCCGAGGCGCGGACCGGCCTGGTGCTCGACCGGTTGGGGCTGGCGCATCTCGAGACGGCTGATCCACGCCAGCTGTCGGGTGGCGAGCAACGGCGGCTGGCAGTGGCCGCGGCGGTCGTGCACCAGCCCTCGGTGGTGCTGGCGGACGAGCCCACGGTCGGCCAGGACCGGCTCACCTGGGCGGCCGTGGTCGGAATCCTCGATGCGGTGCGCACGGCGGGATCTGCTGTCGTCGTGGCGACCCACGACGACGCCGTGGTGTCCCGCGCCGACCGCGTGCTGACCATGCGGGAAGGGCCACGTCCGACGCATACACCTGGCCCAGGCGAACCCCGGCGGTCGCTGGCCGCCCGTTGCGGACCGCTCTCACTGCTCGGCGCCTGCCTTCTCGTCCTGCCACTGCCGGCGCTGGTGACCAGCTGGCGGCAGTCGCTCGTGGTTCTCGCCGTCGAGCTGCTGCTGGGCCTGGTTGCCTTATGGGCGCCGGGTCACGGTCTCGCACCGACCGGTCGCTGGCGCCGCCTTGGAGCCCGGTCGATACCCGCCCTGGTCGGGATCCTCGGCGTCACATGGTCCACCTGGCTGCTCGGCGGCCACGACCTCGAGATCGCGGTCGGCGCGGGGCTTCGGGTGCTCTCACTCGTCCTGCCCTCGGTCGTCCTCCTGCCGTACGTCGACCCGGACGCCCTCGGCGACCACCTGGCGCAACGGCTCCACTTTCCGGCCCGTCCGGTCGTCGCCACGACCGCCGCGCTGCAGCGGTTCCAGACCTTCGGCGCGCTCTGGCAGGAGCTCACCCGGGCGCGTCGGGTTCGCGGGATCGGTGCGGGGCGGTCGGTCCTCGCCAAGGCCCGAGAGGCCGGCGCCACCACCCTCGCGATGTTCACGGTGGTGCTGGGCCAGGCGGCGGTGCTGGCCCTGGCCATGGACGCTCGGGGTTTTGCGGGCGCCCACCGACGGACTTGGGCCGGTGCGGCGCCGTGGCGCTGGCCCGACACGCTCGCCGTCCTCGGCGGCCTCCTCGTCGTGGCCAGTGCGGCCGCCGCGCGGCTGCTCATCAGCGCCGCCTAGCCTGTCGGAGTGCGCCTGCTGCTCATCCGCCACGCCGAGACGACCGCCAACGCCGAGCGTCTCCTCGACACGGCGCCCCCTGGGACGGACCTGAGTGAGCGCGGTCGCGTCCAGGCGGAGCAGCTCGTGGAGGCCCTGGCCGACGTCCCGGTCGACGCCATCTACGTCTCGGACCTGGTCCGTACCCAGCAGACCGCGGCCCCGCTGGCCGCCGCCCGCGGCCTGGTCCCGCTCATCCGGCCCGGCATCCGAGAGATCCAGGCGGGCGAGTACGAGATGGCGCCCGACGATGGCTCCTGGGGCGCTTACCTCGCGGTGCTGTACCGCTGGGCCGACGGGGAGCCGCACGCGCGCATACCCCGTGGCGAGTCCGGCATCGAGGTACTGGCGCGCTACGACGCGGTCGTCGCCGAGGCGGCGGAGCACGAGGCCGCCGCGATCATCAGTGACGGCGCGGTGATCCGGGCTTGGACCGGGGCCCGCGCAGCGAACGTCGACCGGGCCTTCGTCGCCGACACCCGGCTCTACAACACCGCGGTCATCGTCCTCGACGGCAGCCCGGATTCGGGGTGGCGGGTCGAGACCTGGGCCAACGAGCCGGTACCGCAGCTGGATTGAGGGTTTAGAAGAAACGTTCCGGAACCATTCCGTTAAGAACTCGAATTT
>DATLPT010000044.1:0-3517 GCA_035535635.1 Lapillicoccus sp.
GCTGAGCCGGGCGCGGCGCTGAGGCGGGACTCTGCGCCGCCCCATCGGCCGGTCACAGGTTCCCCATAGGCGGGTGGCCGACGCTTGGGGACACCCGGGCGCGGCAGGACGGCGCTCGACCTCCGAAGAGCGCCGAGGAGCCCCGATGACTGCAGTCGCCGAGCGGCCGGAACCGCCGATCGCCGTGCCACCCCCGGCATCGGGCCGCGCGGCCGCATACTCCCGGCACGTCCCGGACTGGTGGTGCGACCTCGTCGGCGTCCTGACCTGGGGCAGCATGCTCGTCGTCGTCGCCCTCTGGGTCGGTGGCGGCAACCTCCAGGACCTTTCCGGCTGGGGCACCGGCCTGACCGCCGCCGGCCGGCTCACCGGACTGGTCGCATCCGACCTCCTGCTCATCCAGGTCCTGCTCATGGCGAGGATTCCCGTGGTCGAACGGGTCTACGGCCAGGACGAGCTCGCCCGTCGGCACCGGCTGGTGGGGTTCTGGTCCTTCAACCTCATGTGGGCGCACATCGTCGTCGTGACTATCGGCTACGCGCTGCAGGCCCGCACCAATCTCCTCGCCGAGGCGTGGGACCTGGTGGTCGACTACCCGGGCATCCTGCTCGCCGTCGCCGGCGCGCTGCTGCTCGTGGTCGTCACGGTGACGAGCATCCGCAAGGCCCGGCGCCGGCTGCGGTACGAGTCGTGGCACCTGCTGCACCTATATGCATACCTCGGCGTCGGTCTGGCCCTGCCCCACCAGCTGTGGGCCGGCCAGGAGTTCATGTCGTCGACGCTGTCCGCCGTCTACTGGTGGACGCTCTGGGCAGCCGCCGCGGGAGCGGTACTCGTCTGGCGGCTCATCCTTCCGCTCTATCGCACCGTCACCCACCGGCTGCGCGTCGTCGACGTCGTCCGCGAGAACGACGAGGTGGTCTCGATTGTCATGACGGGGCGCCGTCTCGACCGGCTCCCGGTCGCAGCCGGCCAGTTCTTCGTGTGGCGGTTCCTCGACGCACCGGGCTGGACGCGCGGTCATCCCTACTCCCTCTCCGCGGCTCCGACCCACGACACGCTGCGGATCACGGTCAAGGACCTGGGCGACGCCAGCAGCGGACTGTCTCACGTCCGCCCGGGAACCCGAGTCGCGATCGAGGGCCCCTACGGCCGCCTCCACGAGGGCGTCCGCGCCAGGCACAAGGTCCTTCTCCTCGCCGGCGGCATCGGCGTGACCCCGCTCCGAGGGCTGCTCGAGTCGCTGCCGCAGGAGGCCGGGGACGTCACCCTGGTCTACCGCGCCTCCCACGAGCACGACCTCGTCCTCCGCTCCGAGATCGAGGCGCTCGCGCGCTCACGCGGAGCCCGGGTCTTCTACGCCATCGGCCCGCGCGTCGCGGGTCGCCACTCGTGGCTGCCCCAGACGGCGGCGGGTCTCTCCGACGTCGACGCGCTGCGCCAGCTGGTCCCCGACGTCGCCGACCACGACGTCTACCTCTGCGGTGCCGACGGCTGGATGGATGCCGCCGAGCGCGCGGTTCTGGGCGCCGGGGTGGAGCGGGACGCCATCCACCTCGAGCGGTTCAGTTGGTAAGGGGGACGAGTATGCGTCGTATCGTCGTCGCGGTCATGGGCACGATCAGCGGGCTGGTCCTGCTGTTCAGCTACCACACCAGCCGCAACGAAGGATCGACCGCCGTCGCCGGTCCGGCGGCGTCCGGCGGCTCGGCATCGTCGAGCGAGTCGTCGAACGGGTCGTCGAACGGGTCGTCGAACGGGTCGTCGAGCGGGTCGGCCGGCTCGACCGCCTGGGGCACCTACACCGGTGACTCCGTCATGACTCGGTGGGGCGCGGTCCAGGTCCAGATCACGGTCGCCGACGGGAAGATCACCGCCGCCGAGGCGGTCGCATACCCGCAGGCCAATCCTCGCGACCGGCAGATCAACGCATACGCGCTGCCCGTCCTGGCCCAGGAGGCGACGAAGGCGCAGAGCGCGGACATCGACGCCGTCTCCGGCGCCACGGTGACGAGTGACGGGTACATCCAGTCGCTCCAGTCGGCGATCGACCGGGCCCACCTCTGACGCGAAGCAGGCTACGGCTGGTTCGCGGCGGTGCGCCGCCCGTTAGGTTTCCGGCATGACCAGCGAACCGGCCCGTGTCGACTTTCCCAGCACCGAGGGCGTGACCATCGCCGCATACCGATGGGACCCCGAGGGCGATCCCAAGGCGATCGTGCAGATCACCCACGGGGTGGGGGAGTACGCCACGCGGTATGGGCGGGTGGCCGAGGCGCTGACCGCCGCCGGGTTCGTCGTGTATGCGCACGACCACCGCGGTCACGCGAACTCCGTTGCGAGTGAAGCGGATTACGGCATCCTCGGCGAGACCGGCTGGACGGAGCTGGTGGCCGACATCGGCCGGATGGGTGCCCGGGCCAGGGAGGCTCATCCCGGGCTTCCGCTGGGACTGGTGGCCCACAGCCTCGGTTCCTTCGCCGCCCAGCAGCTGCTCCTCGACCGCAGCGACGATCTCGACGCGGTCGCGCTGTCGGGGACGGCGGCGGTCGACCTGATGGAACCGATGATGGACCTCGACGCGCCGATGGACCTGTCCGGGTTCAACGCTGCGTTCCAACCGCAACGGACCGACTTCGACTGGCTGAGCCGGGACGAGGCGGAGGTCGACGCCTACATGGAACACCGCTGGTGCGGGTTCGGGCTGGATTCCCTTGGTACCAGAGGGTTGTTCGCTGGTGCCCGGGTGGCCACCGATCCAGAGCGACTCGCCGGGATCCGCAAGGACCTTCCCGTCTACGTGACGGTCGGGGAGATGGACCCGGTGGGGGGCGGTCTCGTCCTCGTCGACGCGCTCGTCGACCGGTACCGCGCCGCCGGCCTCACCGACATCACCGTCCGGGTGTGGCCGGGCGCCCGGCACGAGGTGTTCAACGAGACCAACCGGTTCGAGGTCGTCGTCGACCTCGTCGACTGGCTCGAGTCGCGGCTGGTGCGGGTGTCCGTCTAGGCCCGAGCCGACGTCTGTCGCGCCCACGGCACGACGGCCAGCACGATGATGGCGGCGACGGCTGCGGCCAGCGCGACGATGAGCGCCTGTGGGCTGCCGGTGCTGCGCCCGACCGCGATCCAGCCGAGGCCCCACGCCATCGCGGCGGCCACCGCCCAGCGGCCGTGCAGTCTCCGAGCGAAGACGACGCCCAGCCCGGCCGCGGCGAGGAGGACCACGACGGCCAGGGTGTCGCTGACCGCGTCGGCCGGGCGGAGGCCCGATGCGACCAGGGCCGCGGTGACGTTGGCGCAGGTCGCGACGGCCACCCAGCCCAGGTAGAGCCCGAAGGTCCCGTCGACGACGACCCGCTCCGGGATGCCGGTCGCAGCGTGCTGGGTGAGGCGGCGGAGCAGCTCGCCGAGGACCAGGGCGAGGGCCACGATGACGACGACGCTCGCCCAGATCCAGCCCTGCTGGGTGACCAGGAGCCAGGCGGCGTTCAGGAGCATCGACACGGCGGCCAGC
>DATLPT010000045.1:0-15375 GCA_035535635.1 Lapillicoccus sp.
GGTCGACGCCGGGTTCGAGGACGTCTGGACGCGGTCGGTGCGCGGGTGGCAGCGGGGAATCATCCACACGTTCCACGGGCGCCGCCCGGCATGATGCGCGTGCGGCGCCACCGGGACCGCTGGGTGCCCGGCCGTGATGCCCGGGCGGTACGCCACCCGCCGCCGACGCCAGACAGCGCCGCACGGCTGGACCGGCAGCCCACGGCGCTCGTCGTCGGGGGCGGCCTGGCGGGGCTGGCGGCGACGACCGGACTGGCCGAACGCGGCGTGGCGGTCACCATGGTCGAGGCGGCGCCCACGCTGGGCGGGCGGGTGCGGGCCTGGCCGGTGGAGGTCGACGGCGGCGCGACCACGATGAGCCGCGGGTTCCACGCCTTCTTCCGGCAGTACTACAACCTCCGCGCGCTGCTCCGGCGGACCGACCCGACGCTCGCGCGGCTTCGACCGGTGCCCGACTACCCACTGGTGCTGGCCGGGGGGCATACCGACTCGTTCGCCGGTCTGCCGACCCGGCCCCCGTTGAACCTCATGGCGTTCGTCGCCCGCAGTCCGAGCTTCACCCTGCGGGACCTGACCCGAGTGGACGCCGACGCCGCCCTCGGACTGCTCGACGTGTCGTTCCCGCGCACGTACGAGGACTACGCGGGACGGAGCGCGGCGGATGTGCTCGACGAGCTCCGCTTCCCTCACGGCGCACGGCATCTCGCGCTCGAGGTGTTCGCGCGGTCGTTCTTCGCGGACCCGCGGGAGTTCTCGGGCGGCGAGCTCGTGGCGATGTTCCACACGTACTTCCTCGGCTCCGCCGAGGGGCTGCTCTTCGATGTGCCGTACGACGACTACGACACCGCGCTGTGGGCACCGCTCGGGCGCCATCTCGAGGGTCTCGGGGTGCGCGTTGTCATGCCGATGGCGGCGACGGCGTTGGAGGACCGCGGCGAGAAAGTGGGGGTTCATCTCGAGGACGGCGGCACCGTCGAGGCCGACGCCGTGGTCGTGGCCACCGACCAGGCACCGCTGCAGCGACTCGTGGCGTCGGCGGCGTGGTTGGGGAATGACCCGTGGCGTACGCGGGTCGGCGAGCGGCGCGCCGCACCAGCCTTTGCGGTGTGGCGGTTGTGGTTCGACCGGCCGGTTCGCGAGGGGACGCCGCCGTTCCTCGCGACGAGCGGGTTCGGCCCGTTGGACAACGTCTCTGCGGTGCACCTGTTCGAGGCGGGCGCCGCGCGGTGGGCCCGGACCCGGCGGGGCAGCGTGGTCGAGCTGCACGCATACGCGCTGCCCAACGGCATCGACGAGGCGGCCCTGCGGGTCGAGCTGCGGAATCAGCTCCGAGAGCTGCACCCCGAGCTCGACCGGGCGACGGTGGTCCACGAGGAGTGGCTGGTGCGCGACGACTGCCCGCTGGTCGGTACCGAACCGTGGACGGACCGTCCCGAGGTCCGGACGCCGGATGCGCGGGTCACGCTCGCGGGCGACGCGATCCGGTGCGACTACCCCGTGGCGTTGATGGAGCGGGCGGCGACCACCGGGTGGATGGCGGCCAACGCCCACCTAGCCCGGTGGGGCCTGCGTGGACACGAGCTGTGGACGGTGCCGATGACGGGACGGCACCGCGTCGTCCCGCGCTTCCGCCGCGCGCTTTCATCTTCCAGAGGCGGTCACGCGCCGAAGTCGTCGCCGCGGGCGCGGAGCAGGTAGCGGCGCTCGGCGTACGCCATGTCGTCCACCCAGAGGCGGGCGGCGGTCCGCTTCATCGGCGGTTTGACCAGCGCTTGGACCCGCCGCGCGACGTCGAAGCCGGTACGCGGCGAATAGGCGATCGTCGCCTCGGTCATCATCGTGCGCGGGCGACCCCACGGGTCCGGCCCGATCGGCGTGGCGTGCGTCTCCACCACGCTCCCGGCGCCTTCGCCGTCGACGATGGTCATGACGATGGTCCGCGCGTCCGGGCAGGCGAACTCCGCCCGCACCGGCACCCCGAGCCGCGGGGTCAGCCGGAACGTCACGTCGACCACCAGCACCTTGTCGTCGCTCGCGTCGTCGTCGACGACGAGGTGGCTGAACGCATACGGGTGGTACCACGCCCCGTGCCACGGGTCGAGCCGGTTCGCGATGATGTCCTGCGGCTCGCAGACGCCGGGGATCTCGACGACGGCGGCGATGGAACCGTCGAGCGGCGGCCGGTCGGTCAGGGTCGGCCGGTCGGTCGGCGTCTCCCCCGATGTGGGCAGCCGCACCCAGGCGAGCACTCCGTCGTCGTAGGCCACCACGGGGTTCCAGCCCGCCTCACCCGAGGCGCCGAGCGCCATCCCGTGCCACCGGCACACGACGTCGCCGCGGATGACCTCGCAGTCGTCGAGCAGCGCGCCGAGGTGCGGGCAGGTGCCGGGACCGGCCATGAGCGTCCCAGACTCGTCCCGCCACAGGACGATCTCGCGGCTGGCGACGGTGCGTGTCACCGAACGCTTCCGGCCGACGGCCTCGCTGCGAGCCACGACGTACCAGCCGCCGGGGTCCTGGGACTGCGCCACGTCGAACGACGCTCGGATCCGGCCCGGCCGGGCCTGCTTCCAGGTGCTGCGGAGGTCCTCGTGCGGCACCGTCGGCACGTTCTGGATCGGCACTCGCTTGCGGATCTCGCCCCTGATCCGGCTCGTCGTGCGGTTCCCTGCGGTCACGAGTGCCCTTTCTGCCGTGGTGGCCCGGCGGCGAGGATCCGGGCTGACGTGGTCGCCTTGCTCCATGATGCAACGCGGGCTCGTCCGGTGAACACGTCGTAGTCCCGGGCCTCGATCTTGGCGAGGATCCGGGCGTACAGCTCTCGGGCGGTTGCCACGCACCGCGCGGAGGACGTCGGCAGCAGGGGTATGCCCGCATCCGCCTGCGCGTAGAGCTCCCGGTTCCAGGCGATCTCGAACCGCATCACCTCCCGCCACTCCGGCGTGACGCGTCGCTTCCAGGGGTCCGCGCCGAACCGGCGGAGGTCCACCTGCGGGACATAGACCCGCCCGCGGTCCAGGTCCTCTCCGACGTCGCGCAGGAAGTTGGTCAGCTGGAAGGCGAAACCCAGGGCCCGGGCCGGCTCAAAGGCCTCCGGCGATCGGGGCCGCAGCACCGGCAGCATCATCTCGCCGATGACCGCCGCGGATCCCTCCATGTAGGCGACGAGGTCCTCCCACGTCTCGTACGTCGCCACCGTGAGGTCCTGCGCCATCGCATTGAAGAACCGGTCGACGTTCTCGCGCGGAATCGCGCACCGGGCGAACGAGTCGCCGATCGCCGCGAGGACTGGGTCGTCGGTGGGGCCGCCGTCGAGCACGTCTGCGACCCGGTCACGGAAGGCGGCGAGCGCCACGCCGGTCTCTGCCGCCTGGTCATCCATGGTCGCCGACGGCGCGTCGACGATGTCGTCGGCGAGGCGGCACAACGCATACACCGCGTAGACGTGCCGCCGCCGCTCGGGCGGCAGCAGCATCGTGCCCCAGTAGTACGTCGTCCCGTTGTCACGGGTGATCCGCGCCGCGCGCCGGTACCCCTCGGCCAGCTGGCTGGCCCGGGCGGCGGTCTGCGTCACGAGACCTCCGCCCGAGCCCGACGATCGGACAACGGCAGGTAGGAGCGCACCCGTTCGGCGGCCAGCCGCCCGCTGATGAGGACCATCGGCACGCCGACCCCGGGGACTGTCCCCGAGCCCGCGAAGACGAGGCCCGGCATGCGTCGTTCGACGTTGGACGGCCGGAACGGACCGGTCTGGAAGAACGTGTGAGCCAGGGCGAACGGCGTGCCGGACGCCATCCCCATGGCCTGCCACTCCAGCGGCGTGACGAGCTCCTCGGTGACGACGTCGGTGGGATAGCCATGCGTGGCGAGGAAGCTCGCCAGCCTCTCGCGCATCGGATGGCGTTCTCGACCCCAGTCGACGGAGCCGCCGAGGTGCGGAACCGGTTCGAGAACGTAAAGGGTGGAACCACCCTTTGCTGCCAACGACGGGTCGGTGACCGAGGGGATGGTCACGAGGCGCGACGGGTCGGGCATGAGTCGCAGCTCGCCGATCAGCGCGTCGAAGGACGAGTCCCACTCCTGGGCGAAGTGGATGTTGTGGTGGGCCGCCACGGGTGGCGGGGCGCCCTCAACCCCCACGTGCCAGACGACCGCGGACGGCGAGTAACGGCCGCGCCGGACCGCCCGCGGACCGCGCAGACCGGGCAGCAGGCGCTCGTACGCGACCGGGATGTCCAGGGTGCACACCACGGCGTCGGCCCGCAGCCGCTCGCCGCCGCCTACGTCGACCGCGGCGACGCGACCGTTCGGGCCACGCAGGACCTCGTATGCGGTTGTCCCCCAATGGAACTCGGCTCCGGCCGCCACAGCAGCCTGAGCCATGGCCACCGGGATTGCACCCATCCCGCCCTCGGGGAAGTAGACGCCGGCGACCGAGTCCATGTAGGTGATGACCGCGTAGATGGCCAGGGCCCGGCTCGGCGGCAGACCCGCATACATCGCCTGGAAGCTGAACAGCCGACGCAGCCTTTCGTCGCGAAAGCGTTGCGCCACAACGGGTCCAAGCCGCCGGAAGCCACCCATCCGCAACAACCGCGCAGTCACGGCCGGGGACGACACCAGGTCGAGCGGCGAGTCGAAGTTGCGGTCGATGAAGTGCGGCATCTCCAGCTCGTACAGGTCACGCAGCCACTCGACGAAGTCGTCGAAGGCAGCAGCATCCGCCGGCCCGCATGTGCTCGCGATCTCCTCGTGCATCGCGTCGTGTCCGGCCCGGACCTGGATCACACTGCCGTCGGCGTAGACCGCGCGGTACGCGGGGTCTAGGCGAACCATGGGCAGCAGGTCCTCGAGCCGGGCACCGGCGGCGCCCACGACGTCGGCGAGGAGCCCCGGCATGGTCATGACCGTCGGCCCCGTGTCGAACGTGTACCCGTCGCGGACGATCCGCCCCGCTCGGCCGCCCGGGCTTGCCTCCCGTTCCACGACCACGACGTCGTAGCCGGCTCCGGCCAGATGGCAGGCCGCACTGAGACCGGCCAGGCCGGCGCCGATGACGACCACCCGGCTGCTCACCGGGCCAACGTACGCTGACCCCACCCCACCGATCGAGGGCAGGTGCAGCGTGCCGGAACGGGTCGGACGGTCGTACCACCTGAGGCCGCCGGTCGCCGCCGTCCTTGCTGCACTCTCCGACGAAGACGCCGTGAGGCGCCGTTCGGAGGCCGACGGGCTGGGCACGCGCGTCGTCCGGCACGAGGTCACCGCCGACGCGGTGCGCATCGTCGTGGCGACCGACGTTCCCCTCGACTGGCTGCCCTCGGCGGTCACGTCGCGGCTCCCGGCGTCGCCGAGCGTCGAGCGGATGGAGGAGTGGATCCGGGAAGGGGACGGTGCACGTTCACCGCTGACCTTCGAGTTCTCGGGGCTGCCGGTTACGTGTGAGGGCAGCGCGCGGCTGGCGCCGGCCGGCTCCGGCAGCCGAATGGATGCGGACCTCATCCTCCGGGTGGACGTGCCGCTGTTCGGAGGTGCCGTTGAGCGCGCGGTGACGCCACGGATCGTCGCCGCCCTCGACGCGGAGGCGGCGTTCTACGACACTCTCGACGACTGACCGGTCGACGGGCCGCCTGCTCGACATCCCGCATACCGACGCAGATCGCCGTAGTCGGCGGCATCCGGCCGGTAGCGTCAGGTCATGACCCCGGAGGACGTCTACCAGCTCACGTTGGTCGCCCTCGCCGCGGTGCTCGCCCCGCTGCTGGTCACGACGGTCCGCCGGTTCGCCATTCCCTCCGTGGTGCTCGAGATCACCTTCGGGATCATCCTCGGGCCGCAGGTCTTGGACCTCATCCAGCCGACCGGCCTGGTCGACGGTCTCTCGACGCTGGGCCTCTCGATGCTCATGTTCCTCGCGGGATATGAGCTGAAGCTCGACACGATCCGTGGACGCCCACTCACCCTGGCCAGCATCAGCTGGGGCATGTCGGTCGCTCTGGCCGCCATCGTCGGCGTCGTCGTGCACTTTGTCGCCGGCGGGCACGGTGAGATCGTCATCCCGCTCGCCCTGACGACGACGGCTCTCGGCACGCTCTTGCCGGTGCTTCGCGACGCCGGCGTGCTGCGCAGCCCGCTCGGCCGGTATGCGATGGCGCTCGGCAGCATCGGCGAGTTCGGGCCGATCGTCCTGGTGGCCCTGTTGCTCACGGGGGCGGACACCGCTCAGTCGGTCCTCGTCCTGGCGATCTTCGGGCTGTTCGTCCTCGGTGCCGCCCGGCTCGCGAACCGCCCGTGGGGAGAGCGCGTCGTCAGTTTCATCGGCAAGGGACTCCAGTCGAGCTCCCAGCTGCCGATCCGACTCACCTTGCTCTTCATGCTGGTCCTGGCCGCCATGGCGAACCGGCTCGGTATCGACGTCCTCCTCGGTGCCTTCGCGGCCGGGGTCGTAGTGCGCATCCCGGCGGCCAAGTACGACGACGAGGAGGACGAGTCCGACGCCTCGTCGATCTTCGGGTTCAAGCTCGAGGGGATCGGCTTCGGCATGCTCGTGCCGATCTTCTTCGTCGTCAGTGGCACCCGGATCGACCTCGGATCCCTCTTCGCGAATCCGACGACCCTGCTCGCGGTGCCGGGCTTCCTCCTGCTGATGCTCGTTGTCCGGGCGATCCCGACGTTCCTCTGCTACCGCAAGGCATTGGGACGCACCCAACGCCGGGCCCTCGCCGTCATGTCGGCCACCGGACTACCACTCATCGTCGTCATCACAACGATTGCGGTGGACAACGGCTACATCAGCTCGGCGGACGCCGCCGCCATGGTGGCCGCCGGCATGCTGTCCGTGGTGATCCTGCCGGCAGTGTCGATCGCGCTGCTGGGGCGGGTTCGGGAGGCGCGGCCCATCGAGCCGGGCGCCGGGCTGTAGCCGGCCCAGCCGTCGGGGAACGCCCGGAGGGCGCGAGAGTCGCCCCAGTGGAAGATGCGGCGGCGGCACGGTCGAGCCGTGTCGCCCTATCCGCGCAGGCTCAAGACGGTAGCGATGTCCAGCGCGGTCGTGCACTGGTGCAGCGAGAAGTCGATGCAGACCACGCGGAGAGTGAGCCACCCGAAGCCGGCGCTACGCCGGTCGCGTCGGGTGTCGCTGAGCCGGGCCGATGCATCAGCGTGGAAGGCCAGCCCGTCGAGCTCGACGAGGACCCTATGCTCGTCGAAACCCACGTCGTGGACGCCCGCGATCGTGGTCCGCTGAAGTCGCGGAACCGGTAACCCGTGCGCCCGGACGACGTCGCGGACGAACCGCACCTCGAGCGCGCTGTGGGAACCGGCGCCGATGTCGTCAAGCGCATCTCGCAGGACGACTCCCCATCGATGGGCGACGCGGCGCTCAAGCTCGGCCCGAAGAGCCTCGTGCCACGCGGTCAGGCCGGCGCTGAGGGCTTGTCTCCTCGTGACGACGCCGTCCTGCAGCGCAGCGAGATCGGCCAGGCCTTTCGGGAGCATCGGCACAGCGTGCCGAGACGTCGACGGTCGCCGCCGACGCTGTCCACAGCGCCGCCGAGCGAGGTGACCGCCACCTGGAAGGCGCACCACAGCCGAGTGGTGTCGAACTTCCAGTTGGCCCCACTCCAACGCGTATGCGTACCGGTCCACCCTCGCGGCGATGGGCGTCGGTGCGGGGCTGAGCTAACCCGCTTCCCCAGGCATCCGCATACCGAGTGCCCGGTAACCCGCGGACGTCATGAGACCGGCGGCCGACAGTCGGTGGACCAGGCGCCGGTTGCGTTCGGAGGCCGTGCCCAGGCCGCGCCGCGGGGTGAACCGCTGGAGGTAGGACGCGTCGTCTCCGACGTGGCGGGTGCTCTCACTCCAGCCGAAGCACAGGCCTTCCTCCAACAAGTCGGTGAACGACACGGACGGCCGCCGAGATCCGGCCCGGGCCAGGCGAACCCATACTCCCGGATGCGTAGCGTCGCGGAGGATGAGCCACGCGCGCAGCTCCGTCCGGTCGTGGAACTCGACCACCTCCAGGCCGTCGTGAACGGTCATCCACCTAGTGTGGGCGCGTGGAGGTCACTTACGAAGGCGTGCTCGCGGCAGCGGAGACCATCGCGCCGCACCTGCCGCCGACGCCCGCCTGGTCGTACCCGCTCCTCGACGAGGTGGCCGGGGTCTCTGTCGTGGTCAAGCACGAGAACGTCCAGCCGACGGGGGCGTTCAAGGTCCGGGGCGGCGTCAACCTGGCCCTCAGCCTGGGCGCCGACGAGCTGGAGGCGGGGCTGGTCACCGCGTCCACGGGCAACCACGCGCAGTCGGTCTCCTACGGCGCCCGGCTGGTGGGCGCCACGGCCGTCATCGTCGTCCCCGAGTCGGCACCGCCGTCCAAGGTCGCCGCCGTTCGCGCCCTCGGCGGCGAGGTCGTCGTCCACGGCCCGACGATGGACGAGGCGGTCGAGGAGGCGAAACGGCTCGCGGGGGAACGGGGACTGCGCTACGTCGACCCTGGCAACGAGCCGGCCATTGTCCATGGCCACGCGACGGTCTACCTGGAGCTGCTGCAACGCCATCCGGAGCTCGAGGCGGTCTATGTCCCCGTGGGCAGTGGGACCGGCGCGTCGGGCGCCTGCATGGTGCGGGAGGTACTTGCTCCGGTATGCCGCGTGGTCGCCGTGCAGTCGTCGGCCGCCCCAGCCGCATACCAGGCCTTTCGGGCGGGTCGCCCGGCGCAAGCCCCGTGCCGGACCCGCTCGAGCGGACTGGCGACCGGCACGAGCTACGCGCTCCCGCAACGAGTTCTCGCCGACCGGCTCGACGACTTCGTGCTCGTCGACGACGACGACCTCGACGCGGCGGCCGCGCTGCTGGCTAGCCACGCGCATACCTTGGCGGAGTCGGCGGGGGCAGCGGCGCTGGCCGCCTTGCTCGCCGACCCGGACCGGCCGCAGCGCTGTGCCGTGGTGGTGACCGGCGGCAATGCGAGCGCGGACGAGATCCGCGCGTTGGCGGCGGGACCACCCACCCCTGAATGGTCCCGCCGCCGTACCTGACCGTGCGCGGGAAGGTCGGTCAGGGCTCGAGGGTGCCCAGCGGGCCGGCCGTCGCCGGGAACTGGGCGGTGTTGAAGACCTGCACCCCGGCGTTGTGCTCCCCGTTGAACGGGGTGGTCGCACCCGAGCAGCCGGCCTTGGCGGCGTCGGCGGGTGAGTTGAACCAGACACCGATGTGGAAGGTGTGGATCGGGCCGAAAGCCGGGTTGCTCGTCGCGTCGGGCGTCGGCGAGGAGTGCACCGACGGCGCGGGAGCGACGTTCGGCGCGATGGCGAACGTCTCCTGGTTGAACCGGCCCACGTACTCCTGGTGAGCGACGCCGTGCCGGTTCGTCTCCAGGTCGCCCTGGTACCAGGACACTCCGAACGGGGCGTTGGGCACCTGGATGACGAAGGTGTCGAACTCGGTGTTGGCGGGCAGGCCCCACGCGTCGATGGTCATCCGCTCGACCGCGCCGTCGTGCTTGACCTTGACCCGGGCGGCCGCGTCGGGCAGACAGCCGGCGGCGGCGATGCCCGGGGAGCGCTGCAGCTCGAAGTTGATGCGACTCCCACCGGCGTCCGCGCTGGAGGTCTGGGCCAGGCCCAGGCCCGCGGTGGCGAGAGCGACGGCGCCGGCGGCGAGAGTGCGTTTCTTCATGAGAGATGTCCTGTTCTGGGTGAACTCACCGGACCCCTGTGATCCGGAGCTGGTGCTGGGCCGATTGCCGGCCAGATCAGGCGTGGGTGGAGGACGCCGTGCCCGAATCCGACTCCGGACGTCGCTGCCTTGCGCCGGGCGAGCGAGGCGGCCGCTACGCGAGCGGCGACGCGGGGGGCGAGCAGCCGCTCGGGACGGTCCACGAGGTGGGCGACCCGGAGGAATGCGCCGGCCACGACCGGGTCGTCGGCCGCTGCCTGGCGGACCGCGGCGACGTAGCGCTTGATGAGCCGCGCTCGGGCGGGCTCCTCGAGCGCGATGCCGGCGGCTGCGGCGCCGGCTCCGACCACCACGGTCCAGGGCGTGTCGACATGTCGTGCCGCCGCCGCAAAGAAGCGCCGGGCGAGGTGTTGGCGGCCAAGCCGGAGCTCGTGGCGGAGCTCCATGGCCTCAGCGGCCGCGACCGACATGCCCTGCCCGAACGACGGGTCGAAGGCGCACAGCGCGTCCCCGGTCACGATCAGTCCATCGGGAAACAGCTCCATCCACTCGTACCGGTGCCGGACGTCAGCCGGGAAACGATAGATGATGCCGTCGTCAAGCGGCTCCAGCTGGTCGATGACATCGGCGATCACCGGTGCGCACAGCGTCCGGGCGTAGGCGCGGAACTCGGCGAGCTCCGTCGGCGGCCGGACACCGGCGTACCCCGACAGGGTGACGATCCAGATGTCGTTCTCCTGATACAGGATGATGCCGCCCCTTGGCGTGCCGGGCAGGGCGCCGTGGGTGATGGCCGCGGCGCCGCCGGTGTCGTCGAGGGAGCGCCGCCGGAACCGCCGGGTGACCGAGGTGTAGTCGACGCGGATGCGCTCCTCACGCGGCGGCGGGTACCCGCGCCGCTCCAGCCACTCTGGAGTTCGGGAGGTCCGCCCGGAGGCGTCGACGACGAGGTCGGCCTCCAACGTGCGGCTCCGGTTTGGTCCGTCGAGTCCGGTGAGGACGACACCGGTCACGTGGGAGAGGTCCGCGCTGAACGCCAGGTCGAGAACCGCGGTGCGGTCGTAGAAGGTCACCCCGGGGATGGCCGCCACGCGCTCCCGGATCGTCCACTCCAGCAGCGGCCGGCTCACGGCGTACGCTCGCAGTCCGTTCCGCCCGGGCGCGGTGGGGCGCGGGCCGGCATACATGCGCACCGTCTCCTGGACGTCACCGGTGGCCGCGCCCTGGCTGACGAGGTATTCACATAGTCCGGGAAACAGCTCCTCGACGACTTCACTGCCTCGCGCCAGCAGGGCGTGGGAGTGTCGCATGTGCGGCACCCCGTTGCGGGCGACCGGCCCGTAGGGCAGGTCGTCCCGGTCGAGAAGGATCACCTCGGCGTAGGTTTCGCTCAGCACCCGGGCCGCGAGGAGGCCCGCCATGCTGGAGCCGATGACGATGGCTCGGTCGACGGTTCCGGACATGGGAGCCTCCTCGGGGTGGGGGCGGTGTGGTTTGGGTAGCGGCGGTATGCGGTTACCGCAGCGGGGCGACGATGGCGCCGGCCAGACCGCGGACGGCGGACAGCGGCACGGTCGAGAAGGACGGCTTGCCGCCGCTGAGGTCGGCGACGCGGGCGGTGCCGGCGTACGGGCCGGGGCACACCACGGCTTCCATCTCCTTGAGCCGCAAGGTGTTCTGCAGCACGCCTTCGACGTCGAGCCGGAGGAGGTACTGGACACCGAGGTGCTCGGAGTCGGGGACGGGGACGAGCTCGCAGCCCTGGTTCGTGGCGCCGGCGAGGTCGACCTTCGGGATCGCCCGGTTCAGGGTCCAGGTGTCGAGCCTCAGCCCGCCGCCGACGGTCGTGAGGACCGGGCCGACGATGAGGGTGTCGGTGCCGGCATTGCCGTCGACCATGTCGTTGCCGTCTCCGGGTGACCACACCGCGACGTCGTCGCCGTCGTCGGAGACGAGGACGTCGTCACGGCGGTCGCTGCCGCGGTCCGGGCCGCCGACGAGGATGTCCGGGCCGGTACCGCCGAGCAGCGTGTCGTCGCCCTTGTTGCCGACCAGGAGGTCGGCGTTCCCGCGGCCGAAGAGGAGGTCGGTGTCGTTCATGTGCTGCGGCGCGATGACGCCGGGCGGCTGGATGAACGGGTTCGAGGCGTTGTCGTTGTCCGCGCCGATGTGGACGTCTTTGCCCGGGGTTCCGGGGTCCGCGATCGCAAAGGCGTTTGTCGCCGTGGCCGCCAGAGCGACTCCCGCGATAAGCGCGGCAGCTGAAAGCCGGCGAGTACGAGGGGTGGTGCGAGTCATCAGAGGTCCTTTCGCGTGTGAGGGCTCGTGGTTGAGCTCTGCCGAAAGGGTGCGACCTGGCGATGCGCCCGAGCATCGGGCAGGCGCCTTATATCTGCTCAGGCACGCCTTAGGCCGGAGATTCTGCGTGACGCAGACCCGGAGGACCCGTCATCATGAGGCGATGGTGGGACGTCCACCGGCGGCGTTGGTCGGGCGTGACGACAGCCTCGGGGTGCTTCGAGCGGCGGTACGCCGCGCCTCCGCAGGCCATCCCAGCGTGCTCCTGATCTCGGGCGAGACCGGGGTCGGCAAGACGCGCTTGGTTAGAGAACTGATCGAACGGGAGCACGTGACGCTTCTCCACGGGGCGTGCGTCCCGATGGCAGGGGACCCGCTGCCTTTTGCGCCTCTGACCCAGGCGCTGCGCCGGCTGGACCGCACCGGGACGCTCAACTTGCAGCTGGAGCGCTCACCTGAACTGGCCCGACTGGTCCCCGGGATCGCGCCGGCGCTGACCAGGACCGCCGACCTGGCCGCCGCTTCCCAGTTGGGACTTTTCCAGTCGGTGTTGGACCTCCTTGACCGACTCGGGGCCGCGGCGCCGGTGCTTCACGTTGTCGAGGACGTGCACTGGGCCGACCGGTCCACCCTCGATCTCGTCCGTTTCCTCGCGACCAACCTCAGCACGGAGCGCGCCGTCCTCCTCGTCACGCTCCGGGCCGACGCCGTGATGCCGGGCACGCCGTTGGCGCTGTGGGTGGCCGAACTGGCTCGTCTCGAGATTGCCGAGCGGG
Source organism: Lapillicoccus sp. (assembly GCA_035535635.1). Classification (GTDB taxonomy): domain Bacteria; phylum Actinomycetota; class Actinomycetes; order Actinomycetales; family Dermatophilaceae; genus Lapillicoccus. The sequence continues at coordinate 12,756 of DATLPT010000045.1, forward strand.
TGGAACTCGATCGACTCGGCATCGAGGCTGCGACGCGTTTGGTGCGTCAGCTTGCCGGTGACGCGGCCGATCCTGAGTTCGTCGAGACCACACTGGCGCGGTCGGCCGGCAATCCGCTGTTCGCCGAACAGCTTGTTCTGCAAGCGAAGCAGGACCTCAGCGCCCTTCCGGTGACGTTGCACGAGCTCCTCCACGCCCGCGTACACGCCCTTCCTAACGAAACCCAGTCGGTGCTGCGTTCAGCAGCGGTAATCGGCCGCCCGGCACCGGTAAACCTGCTGGCGGCAACGGTCGGGATGCTTGTCGAACAAACGGAGACACTGCTCAGACCGGCCCTGGATCAGCATGTGGTGGAAGTACGGCGCGACGGGACAATTGCATTCCGCCATCCCGCATTCGGGGAAGTCGTTTACGGGGAACTGCTGCCCGGTGCTCGGCAGCGCCTCCACCGGGCGGTAGCGGAGGCACTCGAGCCGCCGGAAGGCGTGGGGACCGGCCAGCGTGACTCCCTTGCGGCGGACGCCGTATCGGGGGAGCTGGCCCGCCACTGGTTCGGTGCCGGCGATGCCAAGCGCGCCATGGACGCCTCTGTCGCTGCCGGCTGGGCCGCCGAGCGCATGTATGCCTTTGCCGACGCTTACACCAATTTCACACGCGCTCTGACGCTCATGGACCAGGTGCCAGATGCGGGCCACGATCGGGTTCGCTTGCTCAAGCATGCCGGACAGGCAGCGAGCTTGGTCGGAGACAGTGGCGAAGCGGTTCGCCTTGTCGAAGCTGCCCTACAGCTGACGACAGATCCCCGCGCTCGAGCGGCTCTGCTGACTCGGCTCGGACTCATCCACTATCGAGCGGGCCGAGGGCCGCTGACTGAGCGAAGTCTCAGGATGGCGCTCGCGTTGCTGCCGCCGGACGAGGAGAGCATTCTCGCGGCTCGTGTGCACGCCGGCCTGGCCCTGTACGGCGCCGCTTGGTCGCGTCTCGACGATGCGGACGAGTCGTGTCGACGTGGACTCGCGGTCGCGCGTGCGATTGGCGCACGTCGTGAGGAAGGCATGCTTTTGAATGCGCTCGGGTTGGTCGTGGCAACACGAGGCGATGTCGACGGCGGTGTCGCATCCTTGCGAGAAGCGTTGGAAATTGCCGCCGAGGTAGGTAACCCGGACGACCTCGCCACTGCATACGTGAATCTGAGCCATGTACTTGGCCTGGGCGGAAGCGTTGACGAAATCATCGACGTGGTGAATGAGGGGTCTGAAGTTCTCACAAGCAAGGGGCTGGTTCGACAGCGGGTCAGCTTCCTCAAAGCGAACCTAGCCGAATCGCTCTGGCTGGCCGGAAAGGTCGACGACGCTGCGGCTGTCGTAACCGAGGCGCTTTCGCATCATCCGCGCGGGATCATGTCCGTTCCCGTCCTCATCCAGGCCGGTCGCGTTGCCCTGCTCCGAGGCGAGCTGGACGAGGCTGGCGAGCTTTTCCAACAGGGCCGCGTCATCATCGACGCCGAAAACGGTCCAGAGGCCTGGCAGCGGTACCTCGTCGAAGCCGAGGCAGAGCGCGAGCTGTGGGCGGGTCGACCGATGGCGGCGTATGAGCTCGTGATCGACGGGATCGAGTTGGTCACCGGGACCGATGAATCGGCGCACTCAGGAGCAATGGTCGCACTCGGACTTCAAGCACTGGCGACAGAGGCGGAAGCGCATCGAGACCTTGAGTCCCGCAAGCACCTGGCCAAGTTGAGGGACCCCCTGGAAAGAGCACGCACATGGCCCGCAGGGAGGCAGCCCGATGTCGAAGCGGTGAGCGCGTGGCAGCGCGCAGAAACGTCTCGGCTGGAGCTGGCCAGTGATCCCTCCACCTGGGCTGAGACGGCGGCGGCCTGGGAGGCGCTCAACCGCCCGTTCCCGCGGGCCTACGCGCGCTGGCGCGAGGCAGAGGCTCGGCTCGACTCGGGAGTCGATGCCGCCGCGATCGACGCCCTTCGCGACGCGCGTTCCTCCGCCCTGGCCCTCGGCGCCACCCGGCTGGTCCAGGAGTGTGAGCGGCTGGCGGGGTGGCACCGGATCAACCTCGCCCCGGCTGAGGTGGCGGTCGAACCGGGCGCACTGGACCGGTACGGCCTGACCCCACGCGAGGTCGAGGTCCTGCAGGGTCTCTCGGCCGGCCGGACCAACCAGGAGATCGCCGACGAGCTGTTCATTAGCGTGAAGACGGCGAGCGTCCACGTCTCGAACATCCTCCGCAAGCTCGAGGTCGGCGGACGCCAGGAGGCGGCCCGAGTCGCACACCGGCTCGGCGTCTGAGGTCCCTCAACGGGTCGGCGTCCTCCGTTCGGGGGACAGGGAATTCGTCCGACTCGTCACCCGTCCGGTGGATCCGCGCGAGAGGCAAAGCGAGAGATCCTGTTGGTGCAGCACAGCACACCGCTCTTACGAGGGCGGGGCGCAAAGCTCGCGCCAGCCGGCGCGAGTCGCGGCGGGAGGCCGCCCGTGACGTGTCACTGTGGTGGGGGCAGAAGTCACGGGCGGTCAGCGGCCGCGGCCGCCAGGCAGGCGGGCAACGAGAATCAAGCCGGTCGCCGTCACGGCCAGCAGGATGGGGGGCATGACGGCGACCGGCG
>DATLPT010000046.1:0-8890 GCA_035535635.1 Lapillicoccus sp.
AGGACGGGACGGCGATCCCCGGCACCGACGAGGTCGACCAGCAGACGGTCAGCGGTTCCGACGTCCGCCTCACCATCGACGCCGACCTGCAGTGGTACGCCCAGAACCAGATCGCCAACATGGTCACGCAGAGTCAAGCCATGTCTGGCTACGTGGTCGTCCAGGAGGTCAAGACCGGCAAGCTGCGGGCCGTCGCCTCCTACCCCACGTTCGACCCTGCCAACTATGGCAAGAACGGGGCCGACGCCCTGGCCAACCACGCCTTCCAAGACGTGTACGAACCCGGCTCCACCGGCAAGGTCATGTCGGTCTCGGCCGCGATAGAGCAGGGCCTCATCCAGCCGACGACGCAGCTCATCGTTCCGAACCGGTTGCCGCGCGGCGGCACGTCGTTCAAGGACGACGTCGACCATCCCACCCTGAACCTCACCGTCGCCGGGGCCCTCGCCATGTCGAGCAACATCGGGACGATGCTGGCCACGGAGAAGCTCGCCCCGCAGACGATGTACGACTACTTCCGCAAGTTCGGCATCGGCTCCAAGTCCGGCGTCGGCTATCCGGGCGAGTCGGCCGGCCTCCTCGCCAAGCCGGAGGACTGGAGCGGCTCGCAGCGCTACACGCTCCTCTTCGGGCAGGGATACTCGCTCAACGCGATTCAGGCCGCCGGTGTCTACCAGACCATCGCCAACGGCGGCGTCCGCATCCCGCCCAGCCTCGTCGAGAGCACCACCGACCGGTCCGGCAAGGTCACCCTGGCGGCGCAGCCACAGGGCGTCCGGGTCGTCTCGAAAGACACGGCGACCAAGGTGAGCCAGATGCTCGAGGAGGTTGTCGGCCCGAACGGCACGGGAAAGAAGGCGAAGATCGACGGCTACCGCGTCGCCGGCAAGACCGGTACGGCCGACCGCTACGACCCGTCCGTGGGCGCGTACAGCGGGTTCACCGCCTCCTTCATCGGGTATGCGCCGGCGGACGACCCGCAGTACGTCGTCGCTGTGACGCTGCAGCGGCCGGTCCAGGGCCACTTCGGCGGCCAGCTCGGAGCCCCGGTGTTCAAGGACGTCATGACGTACGCGCTGCAGAAGGGGCAGATCCCGCCGACCAACTCGGCCGCCCCGGTGATCCCGCTCAACTCGGCGGACGCGACTTGGGACCCCAACGACCCGGCGGTCCTGAACGGTGCGAAGAAGCGCACCCGGTAGCCTCGCCACCGTGCCGTCCCCCCGTCCGACCACGGCCCCGGCGGTGGCCCTGGGGGAGGTCGCTGACCGCCTGGAGGCGTCTCTCAGCCCTGAGGCCAACAGGGTCAGCCTCACCGGCGTGAGCCTCGACTCGCGCACTGTGCAGCGGGGTGATCTGTATGCTGCCCTGCCCGGCTTCGTCGCCCACGGCGGCTCGTTCGTCCGGCAAGCCGTGGACGCCGGAGCCGTCGCGGTGCTGACGGACCCGCAGGGCGCCGACCTCGCCGGCGACCCGGGCGTGCCGCTCCTCGTCGTAAGTGACCCTCGGGCCGTCCTCGGCGACGTGGCGGCACTCGTCTACGGGCAGGCGGCCCGAGCGCTCCGTCTGGTCGGCATAACCGGCACCAACGGCAAGACGACCACCGCCTACCTCCTCGAGGCGGGGTTGCGCGCACTGGGCGAGCCGACGGGCCTGCTCGGCACCGTGGAGACCCGCGTGGGTGAGACCCGGATCAAGTCGGTCCGCACGACTCCCGAGGCCACCGACCTGCACGCCCTCTTGGCCGTGATGAAGGAGGCCGGGGCCGCCGCCGTCGTCATGGAGGTCTCGAGCCACGCTCTCGCGCTGCACCGGGTCGACGGTGCCGTCTTCGACGTCGCGCTCTTCACCAACCTGTCGCAGGACCATCTGGACTTCCACGAGACGATGGACGACTACTTCGCCGCCAAGGCGTCGCTCTTCACGTCGGCCCGCGCGCGGCGGGGCGTCGTCTGCGTGGACGACCAGTGGGGCGCTCGGCTCGCCCGAGAGGTCGAGATCCCCGTCGTCACCGTCGGCTCGAATCTGGGCTCTTCGGCGAATTGGGTTGTGCGCCACCGGAACAGGCCACACTTCACCTTGGCCGGGCCGGCCGGAACGATCGAGCTGCCGTGCCACCTGCCCGGCGACTTCAACGTCGTCAACACCGCCCTCGCCGCGGTGACGCTCGTCGAGCTCGGCTACTCGCTCGCCGAGGTGGAGCGCGCGATGCAGGAGCAGCCGACGGTACCGGGACGCATGGAGCTCGTGACCGCGACGGACCCCGACCCGGACCGTGACCCGCGCTGCATCGTCGACTACGCACACAGCCCGGAGGCGGTCGAAGCGGCGCTGCGAGCACTGCGCCCGACGACCCGAGGCAAGCTCGTCGCCGTGCTGGGTGCCGGAGGCGACCGGGACCGCGGCAAACGCGCAGGCATGGGAGCCGCTGCGGCCGAGTGGGCGGACTATGTCGTCGTCACCGACGACAACCCGAGGTCCGAGCTGCCAGCCACCATCAGAGGTGAGGTACGGCAAGGAGCCTCCGGCCGACCGTCCGGGGGCTCGCCCAAGGTGACCGACGAGGGAAACCGCTGGAAGGCCATCGACGCGGCGGTGACGCTCGCTCGGCGCGCAGGCCGCCCGGCCGACAACACCGTGCTCGTTCTCGGCAAGGGCCACGAGACCGGGCAGGAGATCGACGGCGTCGTGCACGCTTTTGACGACCGGGAGGCTCTCCGGGCAGCCTTGGACGGCCTCGTCTACCGACCGGAAGCGTCCGCATGATCCCGATGCCCCTGCGGGATGTCGCCGTGCTCACGGACGGGTCCCTACACCCTGTCGAGCGCGGCGGCGTCGTCGTCGACGGCCCCGTCGTCACCGACTCTCGCGAGGCGGGGCCCGGTTCCCTGTACGTCGCCCGGGTCGGCGAGCACGCGGACGGGCACGCCTACGTCGGCCCGGCCCGCGACCGCGGTGCCGTCGCGGCCCTGACCAGCCGGGTCATCGACGAGCTGCCCTGCGTCGTGGTCGACGACGTCCAGGCCGCCTTCGGGCGCCTGGCGCGCGGCGTCGTCGACCGGGCGACCGGTCTCACCGTCGTCGCCGTCACCGGCTCGTCCGGAAAGACCTCCACCAAGGACCTCCTGGCGCAGGTGCTGCGCGCGGCGGGCGAGACGGTCGCGCCGGTCAACTCCCTCAACGGCGAGATCGGGGTGCCTCTAACCGTATGCCGCGTGACGCCGGCGACACGATTCCTCGTCGCCGAGATGGGTGCTCGCGGCGTCGGGCACCTCGCCTACCTCACCACCATCGCTCCGCCAGACGTCGCGGTCGTCCTCAACGTCGGGGTGGCTCACGTCGGCGAGTTCGGGTCGAAGGGGGCCGTGGCCCAGGCCAAGGGCGAGCTCGTCGAGGCGCTGCGCCCCGACGGGCTGGCGGTCCTCAACGCCGACGACCCCGAGGTGGCCAAGATGCGCTCGCGCACCCAGGCCCGGGTCGTCACGGTCGGCACCCGGGCCGACGCGGACATCCGGGCCGCCGACGTCCGCCTCGACGCGCTCGGGCACGCGTCGTTCGTCGTCGAGGTTCCCAACGGCGGCCGCGCCAAGGTCGAGCTGCAGCTCTCAGGGGCGCACCACGTCGGCAACGCGCTGGCCGTCGTCGCGACCGCACTCGAGTGCGGGCTCGGCCTGGACCTGGTCGCGACGGCCTTGTCCGCGGCACGGGCGGCCAGCCGGTGGCGGATGGAGATCCACGAACGCCCGGACGGCGTGACCGTCGTGAACGACGCCTACAACGCCAACCCCGACTCGATGCGCGCGGCCCTGGAGGCCCTGCGCTCGATCGGGCGGGCCGCGCAGCCGCGGCGGCGCACGTGGGCGGTGCTCGGTGAGATGCTGGAGCTCGGGGACCTCTCCCGCTCGGAGCACCAGCGCGTCGGTGGATGGGCCTCCGCTCTGGGCGTGGACCGGCTCCTCGTCGTCGGCGAGCGGGCCAGGCCCATCTCCGACGGCGCGGTCGGCAGCACCGGCGGGCATACCGAGGTGACGGTCGTGAACGACGCGGACGACGCATACGAGCTCCTGCAGGCGCACCTGCGGTCCGGCGACGTCGTCCTGCTCAAGTCCAGCCGCGATGCCGGACTGCGCTGGCTCGGCGACCGGCTCGTCGGCATGGAGGTGCCGGAGTGAAGGGCGTCCTGATCGCGGCGGCGGTGGCGCTGCTCGCGGCGCTGCTCGGCACGCCGATGTTCATCCGGCTCCTCGTCAAACGCGGCTACGGCCAGTTCATCCGCGACGACGGACCGACGACGCACCACACCAAGCGCGGCACGCCGACCATGGGCGGCGCGGTGATCCTCGGGTCGGTACTCCTCGCGTACGTCGCGGCGCACCTGTTCACGCTCACCTCCCCGAGCATGAGCGGGATCCTCGTCCTCTTCCTCATGACCGGGCTCGGCCTCATCGGCTTTCTCGACGACTTCATCAAGATCTCCAAGCAACGCAGCCTCGGATTGCGCTCGGGGCAGAAGCTGGGCGGTCAGATCCTCGTCGGCGTGATCTTCGCGGTGCTGGCCCTGAACTTCCCCAACGACCAGTACCGCACGCCGGCCTCGCCGTTCATCTCGTTCGTGCGAGACACCCACATCAACCTCGCCATCGGCGGGAGCGTCGTCGTCGGGGCCCTGCTCTTCATCATCTGGGCCAACCTCATGATCGCCGGCACGTCGAACGGCGTGAACCTCACCGACGGGCTGGACGGGCTCGCCGCCGGTGTCTCCACGATGGTCTTCGGGGCTTACGTCCTCATCGGCATCTGGACGTTCAACCAGAACTGCCAGATCAACCCCGGCATCAAGTGCTACGAAGTGCGGGACAGTCTCGACCTCGCGCTCGTCGCCGCCGCCGGGATGGGCGCCTGCTTCGGGTTCCTCTGGTGGAACGCGTCACCGGCCAAGATCTTCATGGGTGACACCGGTTCCCTCGCGCTGGGCGGCGCGTTGGCGGGGCTGGCGATCACGACGCGGACCGAGCTACTCATCGTCGTCCTCGGCGGCCTCTTCGTCCTCATCACCTTGTCGGTGATCGTCCAGGTCGGGTCGTTCAAGCTGAGGGGCAAGCGGGTCTTCCGCATGGCGCCTCTGCAGCACCACTTCGAGCTCGTCGGCTGGCACGAGGTCACCATCGTGATCCGGTTCTGGATCGTGGCCGGCCTGTTCGCCGCGCTCGGCCTCGGGATCTTCTACGCCGAGTGGGTCGTGGGGTCGGCGTGACCGAGGATCTTCCGGACGATCCCGGCGTCGACGACTACGAGCCCCGGCCGGGCCTGACGCACCGCGACGCCGACTGGTCCGGGCTGCGCGTGCTCGTCGCCGGGCTCGCCGTCAGCGGCTTCGCCGCGGCCGATGCGCTCGCCGAGCGCGGCGCGGTGGTCACCGTCGTCGACGGGAAGGCGGCGGGCGAGTCGCAGGCCAACGACGAGCGGGCCAACATCCTCGACATCCTCGGCGTCACCGTCCGTCAGGGAGAGGAGCACACGGCGGGTCTGCCGGCCGAAGACGTCGACCTCCTGGTCACCTCCCCGGGGTGGCGGCCCAACCAGCCTCTGCTGCTCGAGGCGGCGGCCCGCGGCATCCCGGTCTGGGGAGAGGTCGAGCTGGCCTGGCGGATGCGGGCCCGGAACGGCGCTGCACCCTGGCTCACCGTGACCGGCACCAACGGCAAGACGACGACGGTGAACATGCTCGCATCGATCCTGCGGGCCGCGGGGCTGCGGGCGACCAGCGCCGGCAACGTCGGCACCCCCATCCTCGAGGCGGTCCTCCACCCCCAGCCGTTCGACGTCATCGCCGTCGAACTGTCGAGCTTCCAGCTGCACTGGCAACGCTCGGTCTCCGCGGTCGCGTCCGCCTGTCTCAACGTCGCACCCGACCACCTGGACTGGCACGGATCGTTCGAGGAGTACCTGCGCGCCAAGGGCCGGGTCTACCAGCACACCCACATCGCCTGCGTCTACAACGTGGCCGACCCCCTGACCGAGCAGCTCGTCATGGAGGCCGAGGTCGTCGAGGGCTGCCGCGCCATCGGGTTCACCCTCGGCGTGCCCGCGCCGTCGATGGTCGGACTCGTCGACGACGTCCTGGCCGACCGTGCGTTCGTCGAGACCCGCAAGCACTCGGCGGCCGAGCTCGGGACCCTCCACGACCTGCAGGGCGACGCCCCGAGCATCGCCCCCCACTACGTCGCGAACGCCCTGGCGGCCGCGGCCCTGGCGCGGGCATACGGAGTGGGGCCGCTGTCGGTCCGCGACGGCTTGCGCGCCTTCCGCCCGGACCCCCACCGGATCGCCGACGTCGCGACGGTCGACGGGATCCGGTTCGTCAACGACTCGAAGGCCACGAACCCGCACGCGGCGTCGGCGTCGCTGCGGTCCTTCGAGAACGTCGTGTGGATCGCCGGCGGCCTGCTCAAGGGCGCCGACGCCGCGCAGCTCGACGAGCTGGTCGCCGCGGTACTCCCGCGGCTTCGGGGTGTGGTCCTGCTCGGCGTGGACCGGATGCGCATCGCCGAGGCCCTGGCCCGACACGCGCCCGACGTCCCGGTCGTGGACGTCGGGGCATCGGAGACTGTGGACGTGATGGAGCGGGCCGGAGTCGACGTGATGGACGACGTCGTCTCCCGGGCGGCCGAGCTCGCCCGGCCGGGCGACGTCGTGCTGCTCGCGCCGGCGGCGGCCTCCATGGACATGTTCGCCCACTACGGTGCGCGCGGCGACGCCTTCGAGGCGGCGGTGCGTCGCTGGGCCGAGGGCCACGGTCGATGACCAGCACGGTGACTCGGCCGCCCTCACGGTCGGCAGCGGCCGGTCGTGCGTCCGCGGCCGAGGGATCCGGGCTGCTGCACCGGGCGCTGCCGTTCCTCGCCCGTCTGGAGTCGCCCGTCACCTCCTATTACGTCCTGCTCGGGACGACGGTCATCCTCGTCGTCATCGGTCTGGTCATGGTTCTGTCGGCGTCGATGATCACGTCCTACCGCGACGACGGCTCGACCTTCAGCGTCTTCCTCGACCAGGCGAAGTACGCCGCGATCGGCGTCGTCGGCGCGGTCGTCGCAGCGCATCTGCCCGTGGGGTGGTATCGGCGGCTCGCTCTGCCCGGCCTCCTCGGTGCGCTGCTCCTTCAATGCCTCGTCTTCACCTCGTTCGGCATCTCGGTCAACGGCAACCGCAACTGGGTTCGGCTGGTGCCCGGCGTGCAGGTGCAACCCTCCGAGCTCGTCAAGCTCGGGCTCATCCTCGTCGGCGCCGTCCTCCTCGCCCGCAAGCGGCGGCTGCTCGGCAGCCTCAAGCACGTCGTCATCCCGTTCCTCGTTCCCATCGTTCTCGTGACCGTCGGGCTGGTGCTCGTCGGTCACGATCTGGGGACGGCGTTGGTGCTCATCGGCATCGTTGCCGCGTTGCTCTTCGTGTCGGGGGTTCCAGGTCGGTTCTTCGCCCTCGCCGCCGCGGTGTTCGCGGTCATCGCGGGCGGGTTCGTGGTGACCAACGAGAACCGCATGGACCGCATCAGCTCGTGGCTGGGCAACTGCGACACCAGCGACGGCACCTGCTACCAGTCCATCCACGGCCTGTATGCGTTGGCCGACGGCGGCTTGTGGGGCGTCGGTCTCGGGGCCAGCAAGGAGAAGTGGAGCTGGCTTCCCGAGGCCCACAACGACTTCATCTTCGCGATCATCGGCGAGGAGCTCGGACTGCCCGGCACGCTGGTCATCCTCGTGCTCTTCACGCTGCTGGGCTGGGCCTGTTTCCGCCTCGTGCAGCGGTCGCGCGACCAGTTCGTCCGCATCGCGACGGCCGGCGTCATGGCCTGGATCCTCCTGCAGGCGATGATCAACATCGGCGCGGTGATCGGGCTGCTGCCGGTCATCGGCATCCCGCTACCGCTGGTCTCGGCCGGCGGATCCGCCCTGGTGACAACCCTGCTTGCTCTCGGCATGCTTCTCTCCTTCGCCCGCAACGAGCCGGGTGCCCGCGCGGTCCTGGCCGCGCGCCCCGGTGTCGTCCGCCGGTCGCTCGCCGTACTGCCGAGCCGCAGGAAACGCTGATGGACGCTGTCGGGCCCTCGTCGGTGATGTTGGCCGGGGGAGGCTCGGCCGGTCATGTCTCGCCGCTCCTGGCCGTGGCCGACGCGCTGCGCCGCCGTGACCCCGAGGTGAAGGTGACCGCGCTGGGCACGGAGATCGGGCTCGAGGCGCGGCTCGTGCCGGCGCGCGGGTACGAGCTGCGTTTCGTACCAAGGGTTCCGCTGCCCCGGCGCCCGGACCCCGCGCTGCTCCGACTACCGGGTGCGTTGCGGGGTGCCGTGAATGCGGCGCGCGCGGCCATCGACGAGACTGGGGCGCAGGTGGTCGTCGGCTTCGGTGGATACGTGTCGACGCCCGCCTACCTGGCGGCCCGGCAGCGCCGGATCCCCATCGTCGTGCACGAGCAGAACGCCCGCGCCGGCCTCGCCAACCGCGTCGGCGCCCGGATGACGCCGTTCGTCGCGACGACGTTCCGCGGCACGGTCCTCCCGCACGCCACCGTGCTCGGGATGCCGTTGCGCCGTGAGGTCTCGCACCTCGACCGGGCCGCGCGGCGCCAGGAGGGGATGGCGGCCTTCGGCCTCGACCCGCAGTGGCCGACCCTGCTCGTCACCGGCGGATCCCTGGGCGCCCAACGGCTCAACCTGTCGTTCGCCGAGCGCGCGGCCGAGCTCAGCGCGGCCGGGGTGCAGGTGCTGCACGTGACCGGTGCCGGTAAGGAGTTCCAGCCGGAGCGGCCCGAGGTCGGGGCCCCGTACGTCGTCATTCCCTACGCCGACCGGATGGAGCTGGCCTACGCCGCGGCCGATCTCGTCGTGTGCCGGTCC
>DATLPT010000047.1:0-14142 GCA_035535635.1 Lapillicoccus sp.
GGCCGGGCGCTTCGACGGCCTTTGGAGGACCAACGCTTGACACAAGCACTCCGCAGCGGTTGACTCCGAAGACAGCATACGAGCAGGCAGACGCTCATATGAGCGTTACGCCCGGACCACGTCGGCGTGGTCCCGAGACGAGGGAGTCGGTGTGGCGGGTCGGACAGGACGCAGGGTCGGTATGCGACAGGCCCGGGCCGGCGTGCTCGTCGGCGGGGGACTGGTGGTCTCGGCGGTGCTCGCCGGCTGTGGCTCGGCCGGCTGGGGCAGCGCCGGTGGTGGAGGTGGCACCGACACGATCAACGTCCTCATGGTCAACAACTCGCAGATGGTCGACCTGCAGAAGCTGACCGCGGACAACTTCACGGCCAAAACCGGCATCAAGGTCAACTTCACGGTGCTGCCGGAGAACGACGTCCGCGACAAGATCAGCCAGGAGTTCTCCAGCCAGGCGGGCCAGTACGACGTCGCCACGGTCAGCAACTTCGAGATCCCGATCTATGCGCGCAGCAAGTGGATCGCGCCGCTCAGCGACTACATCGCCAAGGACACGGCGTTCGACCAGGACGACATCCTCAAGCCGATGACCGAGTCGATGTCCAAGGACGGTGTCGTCTACGGCCAGCCGTTCTACGGCGAGTCGTCGTTCCTCATGTACCGCAAGGACGTCCTGGACTCCAAGGGTCTGACCATGCCCTCGAACCCGACGTGGGACGAGGTCGCCGACATCGCGGCCAAGGTTGACGGGGCCCAGCCGAACATGAAGGGCATCTGCCTTCGCGGGCAGCCCGGATGGGGCCAGATCTTCGCCCCGCTCACCACGGTGGTGAACACCTTCGGTGGCACCTGGTTCGAGAAGGACTGGACGCCGGGGGTCAACGCCCAGCCCTTCGTCGACGCGACGAACTTCTACGTCAAGCTCGTCCAGGCGCACGGCGAGAAGGGTGCCCCCCAGGCGGGATTCACCGAGTGTCTGAACAACCTGGTCCAGGGCAACGTCGCCATGTGGTACGACGCGACGTCGGCGGCGGGCTCTCTCGAGGCGGCGGACTCCCCGGTCAAGGGCAAGATCGGGTACGTCGCGGCGCCGGTGAAGCTCACGAAGAGCTCCGGCTGGCTGTACTCGTGGGCCTGGGGCATCCAGATGGCCAGCACCAAGAAGGACAACGCCTGGAAGTTCGTGTCCTGGGCCTCCAGCAAAGAGTACGAGGAGCTGGTCGGCCAGAAGCTCGGCTGGTCCAAGGTCCCGGCCGGCAAGCGTGCCTCGACCTACGACAACCCCGACTACCTCAAGGTCGCCTCGGCGTTTGCGACGCCGACCAAGGCCGCCATCGAGTCCGCCGACCCGAACAACCCTGGCGTGCAGCCACGGCCGGCACCGGGCATCCAGTTCATCGACATCCCCGAGTTTCCCGACCTCGGCACGCAAGTCTCGCAGGACGTCAGCTCTGCCATCGCCAGCCGGATGAGCGTCCAGGAGGCGCTGGACACCGGACAGGGTCTCGCCGAGGACGTCGCCGACCGGTACCAGTCCAAGGGTGGGCAGTGAACGCCCGAGCGGTGACCGGCCGCTCACGACCGCGGGCTGACCGCCGCCTACGCACGGAAACCAGGAAGGAACGCTCATGAGCGCCGTCGCCGAGTCCACCCGCACCGGCACCCCGCCGGCCGCGCCACCGGACGACTCCGCCCTGGCTCGCGCCGGCGCCTGGGCCCGTCGTGCCCCACTGCTGCCCGCGCTTATCTTCATGATCATCATCACGCAGCTGCCGTTCCTCGTGACCCTGGGCATCTCGTTCATGAACTGGAACGCCTACTACCCGGACGAGATCGGCTTCAACGGGCTGGACAACTACCGTCGGGTCCTGACCGACGCGAACACCCGGTCCGCGATCATCGTCACGGTCATCCTCACGGTGGCTGTGGTCCTCATCAGCCTGGTTCTCGGGCTGCTCATCGCGCTGCTGCTGGACCGCCAGTTCCGGGGTCGCGGCGTCGTCCGCACGATGATGATCACCCCGTTCCTCATCGTCCCGGTGGCGGCCGCGCTGCTGTGGAAGCACGCGCTGTTCAACCCGGAGTACGGCCTGTTCAACGGCGTGCTTCGGTGGGTTGGCAACCTGTTCGGTCAGACCTGGCCACAGCCTGACTGGATCAGCCAGGCGCCGCTCTGGGCGATTATCGCGGCGCTGGTCTGGCAGTGGACGCCGTTCATGATGCTGATCCTGCTGGCCGGCCTCCAGAGCCGCCCGCTCGACGTCGTCGAGGCGGCCAAGATCGACGGCGCCACCAGCTGGCAGATCTTCTGGAACATGACGTTCCCGCACCTGCGCCAGTACATCGAGCTGAGCGCGCTGCTCGGGTCGGTCTACGTCGTCCAGAACTTCGACGCCGTCTTCGTCATCACCGCCGGCGGTCTCGGCACCGCGAACCTGCCGTACATCATCTACCAGCTGTTCTATACCGCCCACGAATACGGTCGGGCGTCCGCCGCCGGGGTCATCGTCGTCATCGCGACGATCATCATCGCGACGTTCGCGCTGCGGACCGTGTCCACGCTGTTCCGGGAGGAGACCCGATGAGCGCCGTCGCCAGCGCCACCAAACCAGGGACGCAGCAGGCCCAGCCCATCCAGCACCGCAAGAAGCCGCGCAGTGCCATCCTCCTCAGCGCGACGGCGTGGATCGTCGGAATCCTCTTCATCCTGCCCGTTCTGTGGATGGTGCTGACGTCCTTCCACTCCGAGCCGGATGCGGCGAAGAACCCGCCGGCACTGTTCGCCCCACTGTCGCTGGAGGGGTACAAGAACTTCTTCGACTCGGGGCCGTGGCCGCCGCTTCTGAACTCGCTGACGGCGAGCGTGCTCTCGACGGTCCTCGTCCTCCTGCTGGCCTTCCCCGCCGCATACGCCCTGTCGATCAAGCCGGTTAAGAAGTGGACCGACGTGCTCTTCTTCTTCCTGTCGACGAAGATGCTCCCCGTGGTCGCCGGCCTGCTGCCGCTCTACCTGTTCGCGCAGGCCGTCAACGTGCTCGACAACATCTGGTACCTGCTCATCCTCTACACCTCGATGAACCTGCCGATCGTCGTCTGGATGCTGCGGTCCTTCCTGGCGGAGGTGCCGGTGGAGATGCTCGAGGCCGCCCAGCTGGACGGCGCCGGCCTGGTCCGGACGCTGCGCTCGATCATCGCGCCGGTGGTCCTGCCGGGGATCGCCGCGGCCGCGTTGATCTCGTTCATCTTCAGCTGGAACGAGCTGCTCTTCGCACGGGTGCTCACCGGTACCGCGGCCCAGACCGCGCCGGTGTTCCTCACCGGCTTCGTGACCAGCCAGGGCCTGTTCCTTGCCAAGGTCTGTGCCGCGTCGCTGGTCGTCTCGCTGCCGGTGCTGATCGCAGGGTTCGCGGCCCAGGACAAGCTGGTCCAGGGGCTCTCCCTCGGCGCCGTCCGGTAAGGCAGTCTCGTCAGGAGTCGACGTCAAGGTCGACTCTCGGCCGATCCCTCAGGAGGGTCTCGTATGCCCATGCTCAGCCAGCGCACGCTGGACTCGCTTCCCGAGGCGGTGGCCCGGCCGGCATACAACCGGTCGCAGATCAGCGAGGGAATCGTGCACTTCGGGGTCGGCGGGTTCCATCGCGCCCACGAGGCGATGTACGTCGACGCCCTGATGAATGAGGGAGAAGCGCTCGACTTCGGGATCGTCGGGGTCGGGACGATGCCGGGTGACACCCGGATGCGGGACGCGCTGAACGGTCAGGACGGGCTCTACACGCTGGTGGTCAAGCACCCCGACGGCCGACGTGAGCCGCGGGTGATCGGGTCCATGCTGCGGTTCCTCCATGCCGCGGACGACCCGGGTGCGGTGCTCGCCGTGATGAGGGCGGCGAGCACCCGCATCGTCTCGCTGACCATCACCGAGGGCGGGTACCTCTTCCACCCGTCGACCGGTGAGTTCGACGCGGAGCACCCCTTGATCCAGCCCGACCTGCCGCCCGGCGCCACCCCGACCACCCCCTTCGGGTTCATCGTTGAGGCGCTCCGGCTACGTCGCGAGGACGGCACGCCTCCGTTCACCTTGATGTCCTGCGACAACATTCCTGGCAACGGCGATGTCGCCAAGAAGATGATCGTCGCGTTCGCCCGGCTCAAGGACCCGGACCTCGCGGCCTGGATCGAGTCGGCGGTCCGCTTCCCCAACTCCATGGTCGACCGGATCACGCCCGTCACCGCGCCGGAGGACATCACCGCGCTCGAGGACGAGTTCCACCTCGAGGACGCCTGGCCGGTCGTCTGCGAGCCGTTCACCCAGTGGGCGCTCGAGGACGCCTTCGAGGGCGGTGTCGCAGGCCGTCCGGCGTTCGAGGACGTCGGCGTTCAGCTGGTCCCCGACGTGGAGCCGTACGAGCTGATGAAGCTGCGACTGCTCAACGCCAGCCACCAGGCGCTCTGCTACCTGGGCTACCTCAGCGGGTACCGGTACGCCCACGAGGTATGCCAGGACCCGCTCTTCGTCGACTTCCTCCTGGCCTACATGAACCGCGAGGCCACACCCACCCTGCACGACGTCCCCGGGGTGGACCTGACCGCATACAAGCACCAGCTCATCGAGCGGTTCGCGAACCCCGAGGTCCGCGACACGCTGGCGCGACTCTGCGCCGAGAGCTCGGACCGCATTCCAAAGTGGTTGGTGCCGGTCATCCGGACCAACCTCGAGAAAGGCGGCGAGATCGAGCGGTCGGCGCTCGTCGTCGCGTCGTGGGCGCGGTACGCCGAGGGCGTCGACGAGCAGGGCCAGCCGATCCAGGTCGTCGACCAGCTGAGGGACCGGGTCATGGCCGCCGCGGCTCGGCAGAAGGTCGAGCCGTTGGCCTTTGTCCGCGACGAGCAGCTGTTCGGGGACCTTGCGTCGAACGAGCGGTTCGCCGAGGCGTACACGCGCTGGCTGGACTCCCTGCACGAGGCCGGCGCGCGCTCGACGCTCGAACGACTGGCGGGCACGGCAGACTCGGTTCATGACTGACCGAACCCTCGTCGCCGGGGTCGACTCCTCCACCCAGTCCACCAAGGTCGTCGTCTGCGACGCCGCCACCGGCGAGATCGTTCGAGAGGGGCGCGCCGCGCACCCGGAGGGCACCGAGGTCGATCCCGCGGCGTGGTGGGCCGCCTACGAGGAAGCGACCTCCGCCGGGCTGCTCGAGGACGTCCAGGCCATCGCAGTGGCGGGGCAGCAGCATGGGATGGTCGCCCTCGACGAGGACTGCAACGTCGTGCGGAAAGCGTTGCTGTGGAACGACACTCGCTCGGCAGGGGCGGCTGCTGATCTGGTGCGCGAGCTCGGCGGGGCCCAAGCCTGGGCCGACGCGGTCGGGACGGTTCCGCTGGCCAGCATCACGGTGGCCAAGCTGCGCTGGTTCGCCGAGCACGAGCCATCGCTCGCCGACCAGGTGCGGGACGTCGTCCTGCCGCACGACTGGCTCACCGCGCAGATCGTCGGCTCTGGCACGGCGACCGGGGTGCGGCTGGTGACCGACCGCGGCGATGCCTCCGGAACCGGCTACTGGGCCCCGTCCAGCGGCAGCTATCGGACCGACCTCCTCGCGCGGGCCTTCGGCCGCGATCTCGGGCTCCCCGATGTGCTCGGGCCGCAGGAAATGGCCGGGACCACCGCCACCGGGATGATCGTCGGGCCCGGAACCGGCGACAACATGGGTGCCGCGCTCGGACTGGGGCTCGGGCCGGGTGACATCGTCGTGTCACTCGGCACCAGCGGGACGGTGTTCGGCGTGGCCGAGGCGCCGACCGCGGACTCGACCGGCTTCGTCGCCGGGTTCGCCGACGCGACCGGCCGCTTCCTCCCGCTCGTCTGCACGCTCAACGCGGCCCGAGTGCTCACCGCGGCCGCGACGACACTCGGGACCGACCACGCCGGGCTCGACGAGCTGGCATTGAGCGCAACGCCTGGGGCCGGCGGTCTCACCCTGCTGCCGTACCTGGACGGTGAGCGGACGCCGGACCTGCCTGGTGCCACTGGCACTCTCGGCGGGTTGACCAGGACCAGCTTCACGCCGGCGAACGTCGCTCGTGCCGCGGTCGAAGGGATGCTGTGCGGGCTGGCCGGCGGCCTTGATGCGTTGCGCGACAACGGAGTTCCGGTGCAGCGGGTCCTGCTCATCGGCGGTGCGGCCCGGTCGACGGCGGTGCAGGCGGTGGCGAGCGGAATCTTCGGCGTCCCGGTCTCGGTGCCGTCGCCGGGTGAATACGTTGCGCTCGGCGCGGCGCGGCAGGCGGCGTGGGTGCTCGCCGCGAGCCGCGGTCAAGGCGTCGACGAGGCTCCGGAGTGGAAGGTGGCGGCGGAAGCTGTGCCCGAGGCGGGTGGTGAGTGGGCCGCGGAGGTGCGCGACGCATACTCGCGGCTGCGCCGGACGATGCACGGCATCTGAGGGTTCGCCGCTGGGGCGTGTCGGGCATCACGCGCCGTCGGCTTGGGCGTCGCGCGCCCGGCTGCGAGGATGGGCGGCGGTCACGAACCGCAGCACCAGTTTCGTCAAAGAAGAGGACGCATGAACATCGTCGTCTGTGTCAAGTACGTGCCGGACGCCCAGGCCGACCGGACCTTCGTCGAAAGCGACAAGACCACCGACCGGGTGGGGGTCGACGGCTTGCTGTCGGAGCTCGACGAGTACGCGATCGAGGAGGCGTTGCTCGTGACGGAGGCCGGTGAGGGAGAGGTGACGGTCCTGACCGCCGGCCCCGAGCAGGCCGCGGACGCGCTGAAGAAGGCGCTGCAGATGGGGGCGGACAAGGCCGTCCACATCCTCGACGACCAGATCCATGGTTCGGATGCGTTCGGCACG
Source organism: Lapillicoccus sp. (assembly GCA_035535635.1). GTDB lineage: Bacteria > Actinomycetota > Actinomycetes > Actinomycetales > Dermatophilaceae > Lapillicoccus. The sequence continues at coordinate 6,855 of DATLPT010000047.1, forward strand.
TCGCTGGTGCTGGCCAAGGCGATCGAGAAGCTCGACCCCAAGCCGGATCTGGTCCTCACCGGCATGTCCTCGACCGACGGGGTCATGGGCGTGGTCCCGACGTTGCTGGCCGAGCGACTCGGGCTACCGGCGGTGACGTATGCGTCGGAGCTCACCGTGGGCGACGGCACGGTCACGGTGCGGCGTGACAACGACGCGGCCTCGCAGACCATCGAGGCATCGCTGCCGGCGCTGGTGTCGGTGACCGACCAGATCAACACGCCCCGGTACCCCTCGTTCAAGGGGATCATGGCGGCGAAGAAGAAACCGGTCGATACGTGGTCTCTCGCCGACCTGGGCATCGACCCGGGCGAGGTGGGCCTCGATGCCGCCTGGACCAAGGTCGAGTCGTACGCGGCCCGCCCGCCGCGTGAGAAGGGCCGGGTCGTGACCGACGAGGGCGACGGCGGAGAGAAGCTGGCCGCGTTCCTCGCTGAGCGCAAGTTCGTCTGACGTCTTTTATTGACTGGCAAGGAGATTCGCACTCATGGCTGAAGTACTCGTCCTCGTCGACCACGCCGGCGGCACCGTCCGCAAGACGACGACCGAGTTGCTGACCCTGGCCCGCCGGCTCGGAGAGCCGTCAGCCGTCTTCATCGGCGACGGGTACGAGGAGGCCAAGGCGACGCTGGCCGCCTACGGCGCGCAGAAGATCTACCGGTCCGAGTCCGCCGACCTCGTCGACTATCTCGTCGTCCCGCAGGCGGAGCTGTTGGCGCGGCTGGTCGGCCAGGCCTCCCCAGCCGCGGTGCTCATCACGTCGTCGGCGGAGAACCGAGAAGTGGCCGCGCGGCTGGCGGTGAAGACCAACTCCGGGCTCATCACCGACGCCGTCGACGTTCAGTCCGGCGACGGGAGCGGAGTCACGACGACCCAGACGGTGTTCGCCGGCGCCTACACGGTCACGGCAACGGTCACCGCAGGTACGCCCATCGTCACGGTCAAGCCGAACTCGGCGACGCCGGAGCAGGCCGAAACGCAGCCGGTCGAGGAGGTCGTCGAGTTCACAGCGTCCGATGCGGCGAAGACGGTTCGGATCACCGCCACGGCGCCCCGCGAGAAGACCGGACGGCCGGAGCTGACCGAGGCGGCGATCGTCGTCTCCGGTGGCCGCGGCACCGCGGGCGACTTCTCCAAGGTGGAGGACTTCGCTGACGCGCTGGGTGCCGCGGTCGGCGCGTCGCGGGCCGCGGTGGATGCCGGGTGGTACCCGCACTCGTCTCAGGTGGGCCAGACCGGCAAGCAGGTGTCGCCTCAGCTCTACGTGGCGTGCGGCATCTCGGGAGCGATCCAGCACCGGGCCGGTATGCAGACGTCGAAGACGATCGTCGCGGTGAACAAGGACGAGGAGGCGCCGATCTTCGAGCTCGTCGACTTCGGCGTCGTGGGCGACCTGTTCGCGGTGCTGCCGCAGGCGACCGCGGCGGTGGAGGCCAAGAAGGGCTGAACCCCGGGCGGCTACGGGCCGGCGTCCGTTGTGCCCGGCGGGCCGGCGAGGACCGTCGGCACGTACTCGAGGAGCTGCAGCCGTCCGTCGAAGGTGCGGCTGGCCACCATGTCGAGCGCGACGTCGGGGTATCCGTCGTAGATCCGGTCCTGCCCGGTGCTTCCGGTGATGACGGGGAAGACGACGACGCGGTAGCGGTCCACGAGGCCCGCAGTCAGCAGGGAGCGGCAGAGAGTCAGGCTCCCGAGGGTGCGCAGAGAAGCCTCGCCGGATTCCTTCATCTCCCGAACCGCCTCGACCGGGTCTCCGCTGACCAACGTGGAGTTGGCCCACTCGAGTGGCTCGGTCAGGGAGTTCGAGAAGACCACCTTGGGGACGTCGGCGAGGGAGTCGGTGCCCGGCTCGCCGCTCGCGGCGAACCCGTGCATCAGGCGGTACGTGGTGGCGCCCATCAGGACGGTGTAGCTCCCTTCCGGTTGGTCGCCGAGCCAGGCGAGATACTCCGGCCCTTCCAGCCCCCACCAGCCGGGCCAGCCCTCAGCGGCACCGTAGCCGTCGAGCGAGGTGATGAAGTCGATGAGCAGTTCTGGCATCTCCGGGATTCCGTCCTTTCCGTGGTGGAGGAGCGGGTCGAGCCTCAACCGGTCTGTCGAGGCACGGTCTCGAGTTCGCCGATCGCGATCTGCGACGATACCGGCGCGTCCGGTCGTCAGCCGGCGAATGCAGTGGAGCGAGCGCAAGCGTGCGCTGATGCGCTCTCGTCGACGAGCGGCCGCCAGGCCACGACGTTGAACACATGGCAGTGCTTCGGCCCCGAGAACGCCTCTCCGTCTCGCTCCTCCTCGATGATGTCCGCGTCGAGCCCGGCCGTGAGCTCGTCGACCCGCTGGGCTGACACAAAGGTCCTGTCCCACTCCGATGCCCAGGAGTCACGCTCGCCGAAGAGCGTGACCGCCACCACGCCGCCTGGCCGGAGGGCCGCGCGGACCCGAGACCACACGTCGGGGAAGTCCGCGGGCCGGCAGAACGGAAGGCTGAAGCCGGCGTACACGAGATCCGCCGGGGGAACCGCATACGTGGCGAAGCCCTCGACGGTCGCGGTGAGCCGCACGGCCTCCGGCCCGGCCGCGAGGATCGTCCGCCGGACGGCGTCGACGGACGAGTCGACGGCGAACACCCTGAACCCGGCTCGCAGCAACGCCGCACTCTTGGTGCCGTCACCACACCCGAGGTCGACGGCGACGGCGTCTCTGGGCTGACGTCCGAGACGGCTGAGCGCCCGCAGCAACAGGTCGCGGACGGGCCGGCCCGTGTGGCTCTCGTAGTATCCGGCCCAGTCCGCATCTTCGGCCGGATCCCGCTTCGTCACTGCGGTTTCCGCGCGCCCAGCGTGAAGCTCATGGCGATCCGCTCCGGGTGCTCGGTCATCCGGTACTCGCCGATCTCGTTCCTCGTCATGAGGCCCGGGAACGGGCAGAACGGGACGCTGTCGTGCTCCTCCAGCATCGTCAGGACGAGCCCGTGCCGCATCACCGCGGTCACCGTCTCGCCGATGCCGTGGCTCCAGGTGTGCGTCTCGGTGTGGGTGATCGTGTGCTCGGAGTCCGCAGCCGACCGGACATAGGTCAGGTTGTCGTCCCAGACGATCGGGTCACGGTGCTCGAAGTAGGGAAACGCCGGAACCGGCTTGCCGGTGACCGGGTCGGGCTCCATCGTGTCGAGCATCGGGTGCGTGTCGCGGATGAACAGCCGGCCACCGGGCTTCAGGACGCCGGCGACCACCTCCGCCCACCTGTCGACCGAGGGCAGCCAGGAGATGGCGCCGAGACTGACGTACGCGAAGTCGAAGGTGCGTCCACCGAGCGCGTTCGGCGCGTCGTAGACATCCGAGACGACGTACTCGACGGCGGCGCCGGTCGCCTGCGCGAGCCTGCGCGCCTCGGTCACCGACTGGGGCGAGAGGTCGAGTCCGGTCATCCGAGCGCCGAGCCGGGCGAGCGACAGGGTGTCGGTCCCGATGTGGCTCTGGAGGTGCACGCCGTCGAGACCCGACACGTCGCCGAGCCGCGGGATGTCGAAGCGCACGACTCCGGAGAGGTGCCGCGGATCGTCCAGGAACGCCCGGACGTCGTAGTCCGGCGACGCCGCATGGATCACGGCGCGGTCGTCCCAGTTGGCCCGGTTGGCCCGCAGGTAGTCGGGCTCGTCAGCGGTGTCCGTGACCACGGGAACACGGTATGCCGTCGACCACCGCGGTCGCTTGCTCCCGGTACCCGTTGTTGGTTGGCTGCTGCGGTGGTCGACGTCCGACAGCTGGGCCACCAGCCGGTTCTGGAAGGCGGGCTGGTCCGCCTCGAACCGGCCGGCCCCGAGCATCTCGAGGGGCTGTGGCCCCTCTACTCCGGTGACAAGGACGACCCCTTCGTCGCCGTCACCCGCGAGCAGACCCGAGCCGGGCTGGCTCGCGCGCGCGAGCGCGAGGACCGGGCTGACTGGGCGATCGTCCGACGGAAGGACGCCGTCGTCGTCGGCGAGGCGGTACTCATGGATCTCGACGAGGACGCGTCCTCGATGAGCTACCGCATTGCGCTCGTCGGTCCGGAGGTGTTCGGGCTGGGGTACGGCACCGAGGCCACCCGCCTGGTGCGGGACTTCGCGTTCGGGCCGCTGGGGCTGCACCGCCTGGCTCTCGAGGTGAACTCCTTCAACGCACCGGCCATCGCCGTGTACACCAAGGTCGGGTTCGTCCTCGAAGGCGTGCGCCGCCAAGCCGTCCGCCACGAGGGCGCGTGGCACGACGTCCACGACATGGCCATCGTCGAGGGTGACCCCAGACCGTAGCGACGACCGAGGAGTGACTCCCGGCATGCCCGGCCTCGGTTGCGACCGTAAACTAGCCACGTGCGCCGGTACCTCGACCACGCCGCCACGACGCCGATGATTCCCGCCGCCATCGACGCGGTGACCGAGCAGATGGCTCGCACCGGCAACCCGTCCTCGCTCCACACCTCCGGCCGGCTCGCCCGTCGTGTCGTCGAGGAGTCGCGCGAGACCATCGCCGGGGCGATCGGGTGCCGCCCTTCGGAAGTCGTGTTCACGTCCGGCGGCACCGAGTCCGACAACCTCGCCGTCCAGGGAACATATGCGGCACGTCGCGACGCCGACCCGCGCCGGGTCCGCCTCCTCGTCAGCTCCGTGGAGCACCACGCCGTCCTCGACTGCGCGGAGTTCCTGACCGCTCACGAGGGCGCCAAGGTGACGTTCCTCGAAGTGGACGCGCAGGGCCGGGTCACGCCGGACATCGTGCGATCTGCCCTGGTTGAGGACCCCGAGTCGGCGGCGCTCGTCTCCGTGATGTGGGTGAACAACGAGGTCGGCGCCATCCAGGACATCGCCGGAATCGCTGCCGTGGCAAAGGAGTTCGGCGTTCCCATGCACACGGACGCCGTCCAGGCGGTTGGTCACGTGCCGGTGGACATCACCGACTCCGGCGTCGAGCTCGCGTCACTGACCGCGCACAAGCTCGGCGGCCCGGTCGGCGTCGGCGCGCTGGTCGTTCAGCGCGACCATCACCTGGTCCCGCTGTCCCACGGTGGCGGTCAGGAGCGGCAGGTCCGGAGCGGAACCCTCGATGCCCCGGCCATCCGCGGCTTCGCGGTCGCCGTCGAGGAGTCGGTGCGGGAGCTCGACGCGGAGCGGGTGCGGCTCACGAGCCTGCGCGACCAGCTCATCGAGGGAGCACTGGGGCTGGATCTCGACATCACGGTCACCGGCCCGTGGGCGCCCGGCGACGCGAGTGACCGGTTGCCGGGCAACGTCCACCTCCTGGTCCCGGGGTGCGACGGCGACTCGCTGTTGTACCTCCTCGACGCGGCCGGGATCGAGTGCTCGACCGGTTCGGCCTGCCAGGCCGGCGTGCCCCAGCCCAGTCACGTCCTGCTGGCCATGGGCATCGCGGAGGAGCAGGCCCGCGGCGCACTACGGCTGACCCTCGGACGCACCTCGACGCAGGCCGACGTCGAGGCGGTCCTCGCGGCCCTGCCGCACGCCGTCGAGCGGGCCCGGCGGGCGTCCTTTCGCAGTGGATGATCTGGTGAGGACTCCGTGAAGGTCGTCGCCGCGATGAGCGGCGGCGTCGACTCCGCCGTCGCCGCGGCCCGCATGGTGGACGCGGGCCACGAGGTCGTCGGCGTCCACCTGGCGCTCAGCCAGAAGGCCGCGACCCTGCGGCAGAGCGCCCGCGGCTGCTGCACGCTCGAGGACGCGGGAGACGCCCGCCGCGTCGCCGACGTCCTCGGCATCCCGTTCTACGTCTGGGATCTGGCCGCCCGGTTCCGCGAGGACGTGGTCGAGGACTTCCTCGCGGAGTACGCTGCCGGCCGCACTCCCAACCCGTGCGTGCGGTGCAACGAGCGGATCAAGTTCGCCGCCCTGCTCGACAAGGCGGTCGCTCTCGACTTCGACGCCGTGGCCACCGGCCACTACGCGCGGCTCGTCGAGCGACCCGACGGTCGTCGGGAGCTGCACCGAGCGGTGGACCCGCAGAAGGACCAGTCCTACGTGCTCGGGGTTCTCGACGAGGACCAGCTGGCCCGGTCCTTCTTCCCCCTGGGAGACACCGCCAAGCCCCAGATCCGTGGGGAGGCCCGGGCCCGCGGCTTGTCCGTCGCGAGCAAGCCGGACAGCCACGACATCTGCTTCATCCCCGACGGCGACACCCGTGGCTTCCTCACTCGTGCCCTTGGTGAGCGGCCCGGGAGCGTCGTGGACACCCAGGGTCAGGTTGTCGGATCTCACTCCGGCGCATACGGATTCACCGTCGGACAACGACGAGGACTCGGCCTGGACCGGGCCGGGCTGGATGGCGAACCGCGCTACGTAGTCGACGTCGAGGCGAGCACCAACACCGTGGTCATCGGCACCCGCGACCTCCTCGGCGTCGACACTGTCGTCGGTGAACACGCCCGCTGGTGCGGGCCCCCGCCCGACGGGACCGTCGCCCTCGGCGCCCAGCTGAGGGCACACGGCGAGGAGTATGAGGCGACCGCCCGGGCGGATGGTGACGAGGTGCACGTCCGGTTGGCGGAACGCGTCCGAGGCGTGGCGGCCGGGCAGTCGGTGGTCCTCTACGAGGACACTCGAGTCGTCGGCTCGGCAACCATCCGGGATGCCTTCCGGACCAGAGTTCCGGCCTGATCCGCACTCCTTCGAAGTCTCTCCACCCGCACACGTCCATCCGACCCTCGTCCGGCGCTAGGGTGCGACGTGGAGTGGGGACTTCGCAGGGTAGGGGCACAGGCTTTGGCCATGGCGGCACAGGGGACGAGCTCGGACCATCTCGTCGAGCGCGTCCGGATCCTCTGCATGGCCTTCCCACGAACCCAGGAGCGGCTGAGCCACGGTGAGGCGTGCTGGTTCGTCGGAGGCAAGCGAATGTTCGTCATGTTCGCCGACCACCATCACGACGACCGGGTGGCGTTCTGGGCGGCGGCGGACGAGGGGGTTCAGCGGCATCTCGTCGAGGACGAGCCGGACCACTTCTTCCGACCGCCGTATGTGGGCCCCCGCGGCTGGGTGGGCATGTGGCTCGACGACCGTCCGGACTGGGACCGCGTGGAACTGCTCGTCGAGGAGGCCTGGCGCTGTATCGCCGGACCGCGGCTGATCAAGGAGTGGGCAGCGACGCGCGCTTGGTAGCCCTCGTCATGGGGGGCCGGAGCAGCGCCGCTCCTCCTGAGCCACGAGGTCGTCGAGGTCGCGCAGCCGATCAAGGCCGCCGAGCGCCCGGATCATCCGCGAATT
>DATLPT010000048.1:0-5416 GCA_035535635.1 Lapillicoccus sp.
CCCGCCGGGACGCTGTTGATGTCGACGTTGACGCTGACCTTGGTGCCGGACTTCCAGTACTGTGCGGGGCGCCAGTGCGCCTCGCTGCTGGAGACCCAACCCCACGAACCTTCCTGCGGTGGGTCCGACTTGACGGTCATCTTCTTCTCGAACGCGGCCTTGTCCTTGACCGGCACGTCGAACCGGACGATGACCGGCATGGCCACGCCGACCGTGGCGCCGTTGGCGACGACCGTGGGGTAGATCTGCTGCTTCTTCGACAGCGCCTGGGTCGAGAACGTCGAGTGCGCCTTGCCCTCGAGGCCGGCGGTGTTCTTGCCGATCATGCTCAGGGTGTAGGTCGAGCCGGGCTCGAGGAGGCTGCTGGCCGTCCACGTCGCGCCGTTCGGGTCGAGGGTGCCCTCGACGTTGACCTCGCCCTTCTTCGGGTCCTTGTAGGTCAGCGTGACGTCGGTGACGGTGCCGTCCTTGGCCGACACCGACACGATGGTGTCGACAGGGACCTTGGCGTCGGCCGCCACGCTCGGGGTCAGCGTCACCGGCGGGATCGCCGGCGTGGTCGTCGTCGACGTCGACGCGGCGCCCGACGACGCTGCGTCGGTTGCGGCGGCGTTTGACCCCGAGCCCCCGCTCGAGGACGTGCAGGCGCCCAGCGCCAGCGCTACGGTGAGCGCGGCGGCGAGCAGGCCGAGACGCCGATCGGGCGCCGACCCCCGCCGGAACCGGCGACGATCGCGCTGACGAACGACCTGCACCATCTGAGACTCTCCCCCTCCGGGCGTGACAGGGCACACCACGGCCCAGCGAACAGTGTCGCCGAACGACTGGCCACGGCCAAATCCCGACATGCCGCGTCGCCCTTGGTGGCGATTCCTCAGACACGGCTGAGAAGTTCCGCCCGAATCGCCCGAATCCCCCAACAACGGCTCCGATATGTCGGAGTTGATGCCGCAGCGCAGGGGCGGCGGACCGGCGGCGCTGTCGGAGCGGTACGGCAGGATGGCCGCGTGACGTCGGAGACCGAGGGCGCCGAGGTGACGCGCGAGGCCGGTGAAGGCGCGGGAGCCGAGCCGCCGTCGACGACCGAGGCCACCGGCATACCCACCGAGGTCCTCCACGAGTGGAACGACCTCGCGCAGGACGCCCTCGCTGCCCAGTTCGCCTACCACGTCCGCGACGCACCGACGATCAGCGACGCCGAGTACGACCGGATGATCCGTCGGCTCAACGAGCTCGAGGACGCCTACCCCACGCTCCGCGCGCCCGAGAGCCCGACCCAGCTCGTCGGCGGCGCGACGTTCTCGACGGACTTCCAGGCCGTCGACCACCTCGAGCGGATGCTCAGCCTCGACAACTGCTTCTCGCCCGAGGAGCTGGCCGCCTGGGCCGCGCGGGCCGCCCGCGACGCCAACACCAGGGACTACCACTACCTCTGCGAGCTCAAGATCGACGGCCTGGCCGTGAACCTGCTCTACGAGAACGGCCGACTGACCCGGGCCCTGACCCGCGGCGACGGCCGCACCGGCGAGGACGTCACCAACAACGTCAAAACCATCAAGGGTGTCCCACACACACTCAGAGGCTCCAGCCATCCGGCCAAGGTGGAGGTCCGCGGCGAGGTGTTCTTCCCGGTGGAGGGGTTCGAGCAGCTCAACGCGTCGCTGGTCGCCGCGGGCCGGGCCCCGTTCGCGAACCCCCGCAACAGCGCCGCCGGCTCCCTCCGCCAGAAGGACCCTCGGGTCTCAGCGAGACGACCTTTGCACCTGCTCGTCCACGGCATCGGCTACCGCGAGGGCCTCGAGCTGAGCCGGCAGTCACAGGCGTACGACCTCTTCCGCGAGTGGGGCCTCCCGGTCTCGACGCATTACGAGGTCCTCGACACGATCGACGAGGTCGGGGCCTACGTTGCGCGGTTCGGCGAGCAGCGGCACAGCGTCGAGCACGAGCTGGACGGTGTGGTCGTCAAGGTCGACGAGATCTCCGTCCAGCGCCAGCTCGGGGCGACGTCGCGCGCGCCCCGGTGGGCGATCGCGTACAAGTACCCGCCCGAAGAGGTCAACACCACGCTTCTCGACATCCTCGTCAACGTCGGCCGCACCGGCCGCGTGACGCCGTTCGGCCTGATGACGCCGGTCGTCGTGGCCGGTTCCACGGTCGAGCGAGCCACCCTCCACAACGCGGACGAGGTGCGGCGTAAGGGTGTCCTGATCGGCGACACCGTCGTGCTGCGCAAGGCGGGCGACGTGATACCGGAGATCGTCGGGCCGGTCGTCGAGCTGCGCGACGGCAGCGAGCGCGAGTTCGAGATGCCGACGGAATGCCCGGTGTGCGGCACCCCACTCGCCCCCGAGAAGGAGGGCGACAAGGACATCCGCTGTCCGAACGCGCGAACGTGCCCCGCCCAGCTGCGGGAGCGGATCGCCGGACTGGCCGGCCGCGGCGCCTTCGACATCGAGGTCCTCGGTTGGGAGGGCGCCGTCGCGCTGCTCAACGCCGGGGTCGTGACCGACGAGGGCGACCTCTTCGCCTTAACTCGTGAGCAGCTCCTTACCGTGCCGCTGTTCACCCGGGCAGCGAAGAAGACCGAGGCCGACCAGGCCGTGGACGGGAAGGTCCTCTCCGTCAACGGCGAGCGCCTGTTCGACAACTTCGACAAGGCGAAGCGCCAGCCCCTCTGGCGAATCCTCGTGGCGCTGTCCATCCGCCACGTCGGGCCGACCGCCGCGCGGGCGCTGGCTTCCCAGTTCGGCTCGATGGACGCGATCCGGGCGGCCTCGCGCGATGAACTGGCACAGGCGGAAGGGGTAGGGGGAGTCATCGCCGACGCGGTGATCGAGTGGTTCGCCGTCGACTGGCATGCCTCGATCGTCGACAAGTGGGCAGCGGCGGGCGTCCGGATGGCCGACGAGCGCGACGCCTCCGTCAAGCGCACCCTTGACGGGCTGACCGTCGTCGTGACCGGTTCGCTCGAAGGCTTCTCGCGCGACCAGGCGCGTGAGGCGATCCTCACCCGCGGGGGGAAGGCGGCCGGCTCCGTCTCCAAGAGCACCGACTATGTCGTGGTCGGCGAGAACGCCGGGTCCAAGGCCGCCAAGGCGGAGGAGCTCGGCGTGCGCATCCTCGACGAGGCGGGCTTCCGATCACTGCTGGAGACCGGCCCGGTCGACTGATCCCAGCGCAGTGCCGGGTCAGAGGGTGTCGGCGCGCCGGCGCAGCAGGGCGGCCTCCGGTTCGTTCCGGGTGAGGTCCGCCGCGAGGCGGTATGCGTCTCGGGCCTCCTCGGTCCTGCCCAGCAGCCCCAGCAGGTGGGCCCGGACCGCCGGAACCTGCGCGTACCCGCGCAGCGACGGCGACTCCGCCGCCCGGTCGACCAGGGCCAGACCGGCCTCCGCGTCGCCCGCCATGCCGACCGCGACCGCCCGGTTGAGCTCGACGACCGGCGAGGGCGAGACGGATCCCAACGCCGCGTACAGCCGCACGATCTGCGGCCAGTCCGTCTCGCCGGCCGACGGAGCGAGGGCGTGGCAGGCGGCGATCGACGCCTGCAGCAGGTACGGCGTGGGTGGCCCCGGAAGCCCGAGCGCGCGCGTCAGCGCCGCGGTGCCCCGACGCGTCAGCAAGGGGTCCCAGCGTCGGCGGTCCTGCTCGAGGAGCGGCACCGGGGCACCGGAGGCGTCGACGCGCGCCGCGAGCCGAGACGCCTGCAGCTCGAGCAGCGCGTCGAGGGCCAGCACCTCGCGTTCGTCGGGCAGGAGCGCGGCCAGTAGCCGGGCCAGCCGGATCGCCTCGTAGCACAGCTCGGGCCGCGCCCAGTCAGGACCGGTGGTCGCGACGTACCCCTCGTTGAACATCAGGTAGACGACCTCGAGCACCGATGCCAGCCGCTCCTGCATCTCCTCTGGCCGCGGCAGCTCGAACGACACACCGTGGGCCGCCAGCGTCCGCTTGGCGCGCGAGATACGTTGCCCTGCAGTGGCTTCGGGGATCAACAGTCCACGCGCCACCTCTGTTGTCGTCAGGCCGCCGAGCAGTCGGAGGGTCAGGGCCACCCGCGACTCGGTCGTCAGAACAGGGTGACAGGTCGTGAAGACCAGCCGGAGCAGGTCGTCGCCGATGTGGTCGTCGAGCGCGTCGTTGACGTCGGCCACCTCGACGTCGGGAAGGGACCGTCCGACCTCGGCGAGCTTGCGCGCGTACGTGGTGCGTCGCCGGACCAGGTCGATGGCCAGGTGTCGTGCTGTGGAAACGAGCCAGCCCGCGGGGTTCGGCGGAACCCCGCGGGCGGGCCACTGCTCCAACGCCGCGACGAAGGCGTCCTGCGCGATCTCCTCGCCCAGGCCGACGTCGCCGAGGACGCGGCTGGCCACGGCGACGATGCTGGCGGACTCCATCCGCCACACCGTCTCCGCGGCCCGCCGAGGGTCGGTTGCCGTCACGGGGGCGGGGCCTCGAAGACCTGCTGGACGTCGGCCTCGCCCTCCCAACCGGCCCAGTGCTCCTGGTGCAGGCGGACGAACCGGGTCGCCCACTCGATCGCCTCGTCGCGGGACCGGACGTCGTAGACGGCGTAGCTGATGAGCTCCTTGGACTCCGCGAACGGACCGTCGGTGACGGTGAGAGCGCCGCCGGCGAGGGAGACCCGGCCACCGCCCGCCGCGACCGGCATGAGACCGGCGAAGTCGACGAGGGCGCCCGAGCGGGTGGCCTCCATGCCGAGGTTGGCGATGGCCTCCATGAGGGCCGTCGGTGGCGGAGTATCGGGCTGAGACGTGACCTTGAGGGTGCTGAAGAAACGCATCGGAAGCTCCTTGGGGTGTCGAGGGAGTATGCCGCCGTCTGCGGCTCAGAGGGAGGCGGACGTCGCCCGGTGGTAGGTGTCGACGCCGAGCAGGCTGATCCAGGTCAGCGCGGTGAGAATGCCGATGGTGAACGCGGGGACGCCGGCGGGCGAGCCCGAGGCGATGGTCGCGAAGCCGCCGATAAGGGCGACCGCCGCCGCCGCCGACCAGCCGGCGCGGGCTGGGCGGTGCTCTGACGCATACCGGACGGCCATGACCACCATGGCCGCGGCGAGCCCCAGGAAGCCGACCCCGGACGTCATCAGGTGGAGCATCCCGTGCAGGCTCGGGGCGGCGGGCGTCGGCATCCCGACGGGGAACCCGGCGGCCGGGTCGGCGGAGAACACGCCGGCCAGCAGCACGCCGAGGCCGAACACGGCGAGCAGGACCGGGACGGCGCGGCCGCCACGGCCACCGGCCAGGGTTCGCCGCAGCGCGACGGAGAAGGCGATCGACATCAGGCCGGTGGCGATCAGGTTGGCGGTCTGCACCCAGCCCCAGTCGCCGAGGGCCAGCTGGCTCCAGGCGTGCCGGCCGAGGTCGAACCCGTCGCGGGTGAGCGCCTGGGCGAGCGAGAC
>DATLPT010000049.1:0-5999 GCA_035535635.1 Lapillicoccus sp.
AGGCTCGGTTCGAGGCCGGGACGCTCCTTCGCAACGGGGAGCAGCTCCTCGTCTCGCTCGTCCTTCCGCTCGGCGCGTTGCTCGGGCTGGCCTTCACCACAGTCCCCTCGCTGGGCGACGGCCGCCGCATCGACGTCGCAACGCCAGGGGTGCTCGCGTTGTGCGTCGTCTCGGCGGCGTTCACCGCGCAGGCCATCGCCACCGGGTTCGACCGGCGGGCCTCCGTGCTCCGCCTGCTCGGCACCACTCCCCTCGGCCGCGACGGATTGCTGTGGGGAAAGGCGCTGGCCACGCTCGGGGTCGAGCTCGTCCAGTGGTGCGTCGTCGGCGGGGTCGGGCTGGCGTTGGGCTGGCGGCCGGAACCGATCGGGTTCCTGTATGCGGTGCTCTTCCTCCTTCTGGGCACCTGGGCGTTCGTGGCGCTCGCTCTGCTCCTGGCCGGAAGTCTCCGTGCCGAGGGAGTCCTCGCGGTCGCGAACCTCGTCTGGGTCGTCCTGCTGGTGCTGGGTGGAGTCGTCGTCCCGCGCACCGAGCTGCCCGCAGCGATCGCCGGCGTCGTCGGGGTTCTGCCCTCCGCCGCACTCGGGGACGGACTGCGGGCCGCGTTCGGCAGTGGAGCCCTTCTGGCCGGGCCGGTCCTGATCCTCGCCGCGTGGGCGGTGGTCGCGACCGCCGTGGCCGCGCGGACCTTCCGGTGGTCGGACTAGGACCGGTGGCCGCACGGTGACCGAGGCGCTCGCGGGCATCCCCTTGGCGGGAACCCGCGTGGTCGTTGCGCTGGCGGCGCTCGCCGCCCTCGGCGCCATCGTGGCCGTCGGTGCGCGGCACTCCGCCGTCAGGCGTCGGGTCGGAGTCGCCGTCACGGTCGTCGGTGTGGTGGCGGCCGGTGCCGCCGTCGTGAACACGACGCTGGACGCATACCCCACGCTCGGCGTGCTCATCGGGACCCCGCAGTACCCCATGGTCGACCGGCTGCACCCGACGAGCAACGTCGAGCTCGAGCGGGGCGCTGCCGCGCGGATCTCGGTGCCGGACACCGCGTCCCACTTCGGCATGTTCGACGCGCAGGTCTACCTGCCGCCCCAGTACTTCTCCGAGCCTGACCGCCGGTTTCCCGTCGTCGTCCTCACCCACGGGAACCCCGGCCGGAGCTCCGACTGGCTCGACGCCGGGTCGGCCGCGGAGACCGGGCTGGTCGTCGCGCAGTCCGGCCACCCGGTCATCATTGTCATGCCGACCGTGCTGCAGGAGCCGAACGGCGACAGCCTGTGCGTCGACACCGCGTCGCAGGGGAACGCCGAAACTTACGTCGTGAAGGACGTCGTGGCCGCCGCCGACACGCAGTTGCGGACGATCTCCGACGCGGCGCACCGGGCCATCGGCGGGGACTCGATGGGCGGCTTCTGCGCCCTCAACCTCGGACTCAAGCACCCCGACGTCTTCTCGGTCATCCTCGCGTTCTCTCCTCTGACGGTCTGCGAGCCCGACGCCATCGACGGCGGCAACGAAGCTCTCTTCGGCACACCCGACTGGGAGTACCAGGTGGCCGCGAACAGCCCGGCGGACTACTGGCCCGAGCTCGACCCCAAGGCCGCACCGCCGATGTGGCTGGATGTCGGGGACGAGGAGCCGACGGTGAAGCCGCGGCTCGAGGAGTTCGCCCAGGAGCTCTCGGCGGCCGGCTTCACCGTCTCGTTCCATTCGCGACCAGGGGGTCACGACTTCGAGACGTGGGCAACGGCCCTCCAGGAGTCCCTGCCCTGGGCGGCTGCCAGACTCGGCGCGTGACGCCGTCGCCCACACTTCGTCCGATCAGCGAGGCCGACGTGCCCGCGGTGCTCGGACTGAACCACCGGCACGTCGACCTGTTGTCGCCGCTGGATGCCGAGCGGCTGCTCTGGCTGGTCGGTGTGTCTGACCACGCCGACGTCGTCGAGGTCGACGAGGACGTCGTCGGGTTCGTCGTCACCATGGCCCCGGGCAGTGACTACGACTCGGACAACTACCGCTGGTTCGCGAGCCACTACGGCGAGTCGTTCTACTACCTCGACCGGATCGTCATCGCCGAGGAGATGCGGCGGCGGGGTTTGGCCGCGTTCGTGTACGACGCCATGGAGGAGATCGCGCACGGGTTCGGGCGGATGACCCTCGAGGTCAACGTCGACCCGCCAAACGTCGGGTCGCTGGCCTTCCACGAGCACCGCGGATACCTCGAGGTCGGCCGACGAGGCGAGCCGGGACACCTGGTCGGCCTCATGGCCAAGGAGTTCACCGCTTAGGGTGACGCGCGTGCGCTTGCCCGCCGTCCGGCCCTCGCTCGTGCGGCCGATCCTCGTCGCCAATCTGGTCGGCGAGGTGGTCATCGTCGTCACCGGCGGCATCGTCCGGCTCACCGGCAGCGGCCTCGGGTGCCCGACCTGGCCCGAGTGCGTGCCCGGCTCGTTCACCCCGGTTCCCCACCAGGAGGAGGGGATCCACAAGGTCATCGAGTTCGGCAACCGGACGCTCACCGGCGTGGTCGGGCTGCTCGCGCTGGCGTGCGTGTGGGTCGTCCTGACCCGTATGCGTCGCCGCCGGCCGTTGCTCGTCGTGGCCGTCGCGCTCGTCGCGGGGGTGGTCCTCCAGGCCGTCGTGGGCGGGATCGCCGTGCGGATGACGCTGAGCCCGGTGGTCGTGGCGTTCCACTTCCTCCTGTCGATGGTCATGGTCGCGTTGTCCACGATGTTGCTGCGTGGCGGCGAGGACGGCTGGTCGCCGGACGGGACCACCGACCTCGGGCCGCGCGAGCTGATCGTTCCGAAGCTGGCGGCGACGCTGGCCTGGGTCACGGCGGCCGTGGGTGCGGGAGTCCTCGTCCTCGGCACCATCGTCACCGGGTCCGGCCCGCACTCGGGGGACGCGCAGCAACCCGCCCGGACCGGGTTCGACCCGCGGTCGGTGGCGTGGCTCCACGCGGACCTCGTCATGCTGTTCGCGGGGCTGGTGGTTGCGGTCCTCGTGGCGGTCTGGCTGACCAGCTCCTCGGACCGGGCCAAGGCCACCTGGCGTGGCGTCCTGGTGGTGACGCTGCTGCAGGGGGCGGTCGGCTACGTCCAGTACTTCACCGGGCTGCCCGAGGTGCTCGTCGGCCTGCACATGCTTGGGGCGTCGCTGCTCGTGGTGACCCTGACGCTCGGCGTCATGAACCTCCGCCGCAATCCGCTCTGACCCCTCGTTGCCTCAGCGCCAGATGGGCACGTAGAGCAGCGGGTCGAGCGCGACCGCGACGAAGAGGATCGTCAGGTACGTGATCGAGAAGTGGAACAGGCGCATCGGCCGCAGCACGGCCGGACCAGCGCCGGCGTTGGCCGCGCGCAACAGTCGGTGGGCCTCCACCACGAACAGCGCCCCGGACACGAGCGCGCCGACCAGGTAGACCAGCCCCATCGGGGCGACCGGCACGAGCAGCAGCGAGGCCGCCACCATCGCCCACGAGTAGGCGACCACCTGCCGGGCGACGACGACGAACCGCTGGACCACCGGCAGCATCGGGACGTGCGCGGCCGCGTAGTCGTCCTTGAACTTCATCGACAGCGGCCAGTAGTGGGGCGGCGTCCAGAAGAACACGACCGCGAAGAGGACGAACGGCGCCCAGGCCAGGGAATCGGTGACCGCGGACCAGCCGACGAGCACCGGCATACACCCTGCGGCTCCGCCCCAGACGATGTTCTGCGCGGTCCGCCGCTTGAGCAGTGCCGTGTAGACGCCCACGTAGAAGAGCAGTGCTCCCAACGCCAACCAGGCGCTGACCCAGTTGACGAGCAGACCCAGCCACAGGGTCGACGCGACGGTGAGCGCGATGCCGAAGACGAGCGCCGCTCTCGGCGACACCGTGCCGGTCACCAGCGGCCGGCTGCTCGTCCGGTGCATCACCGCGTCGATGTCGCGATCGAGGTAGCAGTTGAGGGTGTTGGCGGCGCCCGCCGACATCGTCCCGCCGACGAGGGTTGCGAGCACGAGCCACAGCGACGGCACGCCGCGGGCGGCGAGGAACATGACCGGCACAGTCGTGATGAGCAGGAGCTCGATGATCCGCGGCTTGGTGAGCGCGACGTACTGGCCGACAACGAAGACCGCTCCGCGACCGTGGCGAGCGGGGGCCGCCGACAGGTCGGCGCGGGGGTCCAGAGCGGTCACGGAGTCCTTCGCGAAAGGGCGGGCCGACCATGCGAACCGACGTGGCGGGCAGGGGCGGCGGAGTCGAGCGCGAGTCTATCCCCGGCGTCGTGAGGGCGGATCGGTACGCCGCCCGGCGCATGATGTGGCGTGTTGCTGGGCACAGGCTCAGGACTAGGCTCGCAAACGACCGGCACCGGCTTCGAAGGAGACTCCGTGACCCCGCCCTCGGCAACCCGATCCGCCCGCCGCCCGAGCTCCGATCCGCTTGCCAAGCGCAGCCCGGACCTGCCTCTGCCGGTCGCCAAGAAGGCGGGATGGACCGACCTCGACGTCCGTGCTGTCGACACGGTGCGGGTGCTCGCCGCCGACGCCGTCCAGAAGACCGGCAACGGCCATCCCGGCACCGCGATGTCGTTGGCCCCGGCCGCATATCTGCTCTACCAGCACGTCATGCGGCACGACCCGTCTGACCCCACCTGGTTGGGTCGCGACCGGTTCGTCCTGTCGTGCGGGCACTCGAGCCTGACCCTGTACATCCAGCTCTACCTCTCCGGATACGGCCTGGAAGTGAAGGACCTCGAGTCGTTGCGGACGTGGGGCAGCCTGACCCCTGGCCACCCCGAGGTCCACCACACACCCGGCGTCGAGATCACGACCGGACCGCTGGGGTCAGGCCTCGCGTCCGCGGTCGGCATGGCCTTCGCCCAGCGCCGGCAGCGGCACCTGCTCGACCCCGACGCCAAGCCCGGGCAGAGCGTCTTCGACCACCACATCTACGCCATGGCCTCCGACGGCGACATCATGGAGGGGGTCACACACGAGGCCTGCGCGCTGGCCGGCCACCAAGAGCTCGGCAACCTGACCCTCATCTACGACCAGAACCACATCTCGATCGAGGACGACACCAACATCTCGTTCTCCGAGGACGTAGGGAAGCGCTACGACGCCTACGGCTGGCACGTACAGACGGTGGACTGGCGCAAGGACACCGCCGACAAGGACGGCGGCCACCGCTACGTGGAGAACGTCGACGAGCTGCTCGCGGCGCTCGAAGCGGCCAGGAAGGTCACCGACAAGCCGTCCATCGTCATCCTCCGGACCATCATCGGCTGGCCCGCTCCCACCAAGCAGGACACCGGCAAGGCCCACGGCTCCGCGCTCGGAGACGAGGAGGTCGACAACACACACCGGCTGCTGGGCTTCCCGCAGAAGCGCTTCCCCGTCGAACGGGCCGTCCTCAGCCACGCCCGCAAGGTCGTGCAGCGCGGCAAGGCCGCCCACAAGGAATGGGACAAGCGGTATGCGACGTGGCGCAAGGGCAACCCCGACGGGGCCGCTCTCGTCGACCGGAGGCTGGCCGGCAAGGTTCCGAACGGCCTGCGAAAGGCGATGCCGACCTTCCCGGCGGACACCGAGAAGGGCATGTCGACGCGGGCAGCGTCCGGCAAGGTGCTCGACGCCATCGCCGACGTCATGCCGGAGCTGTGGGGCGGCTCGGCCGACCTGGCGGAGTCCAACAACACGACGATGGCCGGCCAGCCCTCGTTCATCCCCACCGAGAAGCAGACCAGGGAGTGGCCCGGCGATCCGGGCGGCCGCACGTTGCACTTCGGTATCCGCGAGTTCGGGATGGGCTGCATCGTCAACGGCATCGCGCTCGAGGGCCTCACCCGTCCCTACGGTGGCACTTTCCTCGTCTTCTCCGACTACATGCGCGGAGCGGTCCGGCTGGCGGCCATCCAAGGGATTCCGGTCACCTTCGTCTGGACCCACGACTCGATCGGCCTCGGGGAGGACGGTCCGACGCACCAGCCGGTCGAGCACCTCGCGGCGCTGCGCGC
>DATLPT010000050.1:0-6710 GCA_035535635.1 Lapillicoccus sp.
GCCATCGACCCGAAGCCCACCGCCGGAGACCGGGCCTTCGAGGTCGCCCCCGCGCTGTGGAACCGCACCGACGAGCTCGGTTCCGGCTCGTCGGTCCGCCGGAACCTGCGCCGCCGGCTGGAGATCGTCTGCGAGCACGCCGGGATCGACGAGGATCGGGCCAAGGCGTGGACCATCGTCCGCGAGTACGACAACGCCACCGATCCGGCCAAGGGACCCGGGCGGACCAGCCTGGCCGTCGCGGTCATCAAGGCGATGAACGACTAGTCACCCCCACGAAGTTCTCCGCTTCACTCCGATACCTCGCGGGGACCCGGACCGAGGCTGGCAGGCTGGCGTCATGGCGAACCGTCTGGCCGCCGCGACCAGCCCCTACCTGCTCCAGCATCGCGACAACCCGGTCGACTGGTGGGAGTGGGAGCCGGCCGCGTTCGCCGAGGCGGCGCGACGCGACGTGCCGGTCTTCCTCTCGGTCGGGTACTCGGCGTGTCACTGGTGCCACGTCATGGCGCACCAGTCCTTCGAGGACGCCGACGTGGCCCGGGTCCTCAACGACGGGTACGTCGCGGTGAAGGTCGACCGCGAGGAGCGCCCCGACGTCGACTCCGTCTACATGACCGCCACCCAGGCACTCACCGGCCAGGGCGGCTGGCCGATGACCGTCCTCATGACGCCCGACCGTGAGCCCTTCTTCTGCGGCACCTACTTCCCGAAGGAGCAGCTGCTGCAGATCCTCGACGCGGTCTCGGACGCCTGGCACAACCGTCGCGACGAGGTGCTCACGAGCAGCTCCCACATCGTCGGTGCACTACGCAGCGCGACGGCTCCCCCTCCACACGCCCTCACGACGGGCCACCTCGCCGCGGCCGCCGCGGCACTGCGGCCTGAGTTCGACACGGAGAGAGGGGGTTTCGGGCGCGCGCCGAAGTTCCCGCCCTCGCTCGTCCTCGAGTTCCTGCTTCGCCACCACGGTGGCACCGGCGACGCGAGCGCGCTCGAGATGGTCCGCGCGACGGGTGAGGCGATGGCCCGGGGCGGGATGTACGACCAGCTGGCCGGTGGCTTCGCGAGGTATGCGGTCGACGTCGCCTGGGTCGTGCCGCACTTCGAGAAGATGCTGTACGACAACGCGCTGCTCACCCGCGTGTACGCGCACTGGTGGCGGGCGACCGGGTCACCGCTCGCCGAGCGGGTCGCTCGCGAGACCGCCGAATTCCTGCTCCGCGATCTCGGTATGCGCGAGGGCGGGTTCGCGAGTGCGCTCGACGCCGACGCCGACGGAGTGGAGGGCCTGACGTACGCGTGGAGCCCGGCTCAGCTCACGGGCCTTCTCGGCGCCGAGGACGGGCTGCGGGCCGCGGAGCTGCTCCGGGTCACCGAGGAGGGCACGTTCGAGCACGGCCTGTCGACGCTGCAGTTGCCAGCAGACCCGGACGACCCAGCCTGGTGGGCCGACGTCCGGGCGCAGCTGCTGAGGGCGCGGGCCGGACGGCCTCAGCCCGGCCGCGACGACAAGGTCGTCACCGCCTGGAACGGGCTGGCGATCGCCGCCCTGGCCGACCTCGGTGCCCTGGCCGGCGAGCCGCGGTACGTCGCTGCCGCCGCTCGCGCCGCCGGCTTCCTCCTCGAGACGCACCTGGTCGACGGCCGGCTGCGGAGGTCGTCCCGCGACGGCGTCGTCGGCCACGCGGTCGGCGTCGCGGAGGACTATGGCGACCTCGCCGAAGGGTTGCTCGCCCTGCACCAGGCCACCGGGGAACCACGTTGGCTCGCGGCGAGCGCCGACCTGCTCGACACGGCACTGAGACACTTCACGGCGGAGGACGGAGGGTTCCACGACACCGCCGACGACGCCGAGGCGCTGCTCACCCGGCCGCGCGCGCTCGGCGACAACGTCGAGCCGTCTGGGACCACCTCGATGGCCGGAGCCCTCCTGACCTACGGCGCACTGACCGGCTCGACTCTGCACCTAGACGCAGCATCCCGCGCCCTCGACGCCGTCGGCGCGATCGCCGCCCGGAACGCTCGGTTCGCCGGCTGGGCGCTGGCGGTGGCCGAGGCGCGGGCGGCCGGCCCGCTGCAGGTGGCGGTCGTCGGATCCGGCGAGGACGCCGAGGCCCTGGCCGCGGTGGCCCGCTCCTCCACCTCCCCCGGACTGGTCCTGGTCGCCGGAGAGCCGAACGCCGCCGGCATACCCCTGCTGGCGGACCGGCCGCTGGTGGATGGACGACCGGCCGCATACGTGTGCCGTGGATTCGTCTGCGATCGGCCGACGGCCGACCCGATCGCGCTGCGACGGCAGCTTCAGGCCGCGAACGTCTGAGCGCCAGGGGCGTTGCGCGAGAACGCTTCTCGGGCTCGTTCGCCTCCGACGAACAGGGCGGTCGCCCAGACGTCGGCCCACAGCAGGGTGTCGGCGACCACCGTCGTCGACCCCGTCCGCTCCACCATCCGTTCCGCTATGGGGTCGAACAGGTGAGCGCCGCGAGCCGCCGTCCCAGAGGTCGCGACGGCGCCCTCGACGAGGGGGACCACGGCGACCATCCGTGACCGGTCGCGCGGGTCCTCGACGCCCACCCGCCACGGCGCCGCATCGGCGCCCTCCGGCCGCACGTGCGCATGTCGCCCGACCAGGACGTCGCCGCCCGCGTTGACCGACCAGGCCGTGAACGGCAGCCCGGTCAGCGTGCCGGCCGCGCGGTCGACGGCCCAGCCCTTGACCAGACCGGTCGGGTCGTAGCGCAGGACGCCGTCGGCGTCCGGAAGCCAGGCGGTGAACGTTCCGTCCGTCCGTTCCGAGGCGACCGCGCACAGCTGCTCCACCTCCGCGAGCACCGGATCGTCGGGCTCGGAAGTCACCTCGCCGCGGCGCCGGCGACTGATCGATGAGTCGGGCCGGTACGTCGAGAAGAGCGCGTCGAGCCGCACCAGCTCGGCGTATGCGGCGGCCACCGCCTGCTCGGCCGCGGCCCCGCGTACGTCGGGCCCGCGAAGGTGGATGCTGACGGGCATACCCATCACCTGCTCCACCCAGGCCCGGCGGCTCACCCGTTGGCCTTGTCGATCGCGGACTGCAGTGACTCGGCGTAGGCGTGGGAGGTGAGCGTGGCGCCGGACACCAGGTCGACGTCGGCGCTCTGGCTCCGGACGGCCTCGCCGTTGAGGATCGGAACCGCGCGCTCGTTGATGAGGTAGTCGTGCCGGTCCCGGTTCGGCACCTGGAGGGCCTCCGCCGACGTCATCCGCCCGTCGTCGACGGTGATACGGACCTGGACCACCCCGAACCGGGTCACGATGGCGTCGCCGTCGAAGCGCCCCGAGTCCATCGCGGGCGGCGTCGACTCGACCGGTTCGCGGGCGGCGACCGCCGCCTGGCTCGGAGCGAACCGGCTCGACGTCGACGTGTGGTAGCTGAACATGAGGACGAGGACGGTCACGGTGACGAGCCCCCACAGGGCGATGCGCCTCACCAGACAAACCTCTCCACGTGGACCCGCGACGGCTCGACCCCCGCGGCCACGGCAGCGGCCCGCGCGTGTTCCATCCACTGCGCATTGCCGCAGAGGTACATGTCGCGCTCCGCCACGTCCGGCACCAGCTGCACCAAGGCCTCGACGTCCCCGAGGTGGGCAGCGGACAAGGGGAGCCAGCTGTCCCGCCCGGGGATGCGGGGGCCAGGCACCGTCACCACGCGAGCCCCGCGTTCGGCGGCCAACACGGCCAGCTCGTCGCGGAACAAGACGTCGGCCGAGGAGTGGATGCGGTAGATGAGGACGACGTCGCCCGGCTGCTGAGGCAGGCCCTCCACAAGGGCGCGCATCGGCGTGACGCCGATCCCGGAGGCCATGAGGAGGACCTTGTCGCCGGTCCGGACGCCCTCGTGCAGCCTGCCGTACGGCCCCTCGACGAGGACCCGCGCGCCGGGCTGTAGCTGGTCCAGGCCGGTCGATCCGTCGCCCACGTGCACCGCCGTGATCCGCAGCCGGAAGCCGTCCGGCGCCGCCGACAGCGAGAACGGGTGCGCGCGGGTCCAGCCAGGCCGGTCGAGGAACCGCCACATCAGGTACTGCCCCGCCCGGGCTCCGAGCCGCTCCAGGTCCCGACCCGACATCACCACGGACGTCACCCCGAGCGTCTCGCGACGCACCTCGTGGACCACGAGCCGGTGCCGCCAGGACCGGACGAGCGGCAGGACTACCCGGAACGCCAGGACGCAGCCGACCGCGACCGCGTACAGGCCCCACCAGAACACCGTCCCGGCGAGATTGCCCACGAAGTCCTGCCCGGTCCACAGCTGGTGCGGCAGGGCGAGCCCGACGCCGAGGTACGCGTAGAGGTGCAGCAGGTGCCAGCTCTCGTAGCGCAGCCGAGAGCGCGCCCTTCTGACCGATGTGACGACCACCATCGTGAGGGCCGCCGTGCCGGCCACCGCGAGCAGCATCCCCGGGTAGTTGAGGACGAAGTCGACGAGGGTTCCCCAGACCCCGAGCTGGGTCGAGGCCGCATACCCGAGGGTCGTGAGGACGATGTGCGCCCATATCAGGTGGAACGACGTGAACCCCGTGAGCCGGTGGGTCCGCGCGATCACGTCCTGACCGAAACTGCGCTCCAGGAACGGAACTCGCGCCATGAGCATGACTTGGACGAGGAGAAGGTCCGACGCGAGCAGCGCACTGAGGCGACCGAACGAGTGGAGCGCCCCGCTGACCGAGCCCATCTCCTGCGGTGCCTGCCCCTTGATCCACAGGCCCACGACACACACCACCGAGAGACAGCCCAACGCGACGGCCAGCTGACGCCACCAGACGGGCGCGATGGACGGGGGGCATCCCGTGGCCCGTACGGCCCCGTCGACCACTCGCTGCAGCATCTGGCTGATCCGCGAGGCCGCGGTCACCACGGGAGCGCCCGTGACCACATCGTGGCCGGGCGGTCTGTGGACGACCTGTGGCGCCGTCATGTCAGGGCCACACCCCCAGCAGCTGCAACGAGAGCCGCACGACGAACGCCGACACGACGACGATGAAGACGACCCGGACGAACCCGCTGCCGAACCGAACCGCGGTGCGCGCACCGAGGTAGCCTCCGAGCAGGTTGGCCGAGGCCATGACGAGGCCGACCTTGACCATCACGTAGCCACCGGGTGCGAATACGACCAGGGCTCCGAGATTCGTCGCCACGTTGGCGATCTTGGCCTTGGCGCTCGCCTCGAGGAACGCATACCCCAGCAGCCCCACCAGGGCGAAGACGAGGAACGAGCCGGTTCCGGGGCCCAGCGCCCCGTCGTAGACGCCGATCACGAACCCGGTCACCATGGCCGCGACCCGGTGCTTGTGACCGCTCCACCGCAAGGCCGTCTCTCGTCCCAGATCCGGCTTGAGCAGGATGTAGGCGCCGACGACGATCAGACAGACCAGCACGATCGGGTTGAAGGCGGCCTTGGGGATGTGCAGACCGATCAGGGCGCCGACAACCGACCCGACTAACGCCACGGCCGCCATCGGCAGCGCGGTCCGCAGGTCCGGGTGGACTCGCCGGTAGTACGTGACGGCACTGGTCGTGGTCCCGAACACCGAACTGAACTTGTTGGTCGCGAGGATCTGCGCCGGCGAGGCGGTCGGAAAGCCGAGCAGCAGCGCCGGCAGCTGGACCAGGCCGCCACCGCCGACGACCGCGTCCACCCAGCCGGCCAGGAGAGCCGCCCCGGCGACGAAGAGGACAGTGAGCAGGGAAGGGTCCACCGCGGCGTCCGGCATCGCTGTTCACCGCCGTCCGTCCCACCGGAGCGCGATGTCGAGGACGTCCTTGAGCTCGTGGACGACGGCGTCCGGGGTCGCCTCGTGCGCGACCTGCTGGTACTCCGGGATGTCGCTGTGCGGCACGAGGATGGCCCGCATGCCCGCCGACTGCGGACCGTGCACGTCCTCGTACCCACGGTCGCCGAGGTACACGCACTCGGCAGGATCGACGCCGATCCGGCGGGACGCCTCCAGGAAGATCTCGGGGTTCGGCTTCACCCAGGGCGTCTCGCTCGAGTAGACGTCGGCGTCGACGAGGTGGAGCACGCCGTCACGCTCCAACAGTCCCCGGTGGTAGTCGCGAGACCAAATGGTGTTGGAGAGCACCCCCACCCGGATGCCGTTGTCTCGCAAAGCTTCCCAAAGCGGTCCGATCTGCGGGTCGGTCCACGTGTGGGGTTCCCAGAACGCCTCGTATGCGGCCAGCCCCGCGACCGCTCGCGGGTCGTCGGCGACGACGCCGGCCTCCGCGAGGATCTCATCGATCCGGGCGGATGCGCCCTCGGACCGACCGCGCCCCCATCCCGCGCTCTCGGCCTCCCAGATCCGTACCGCCAGCTCCTCGGCCAGGGCCGGGTCGGTCTGGTCGACGTGGTACTCCCGGGCGAAGACGCGCCACTGCTCGTCGACGTCCACGGTGTGCCACGGCGTGATGGTTCCGCCCCAGTCGAAGATGACCGCACCGACCGCACCGACCACTCTCGATGCGCCGTCCGCTCCCGCTGCTCCCCAGTCCCCCCTCGCGCCCCCGTTCATGTCGGGGGATGGCGGAGGCCGCGGACCTCCGCGACCACCTCCGCCACCGCCGAGTCGACATCGACGACACGGCGGTCCCCCGAGCGCCGGTCCTTTACTTCGATCGTCCCGTCGACGAGCCCACGGCCCACGACGACGATCGTCGGGATGCCGAGA
>DATLPT010000051.1:0-2285 GCA_035535635.1 Lapillicoccus sp.
GCCGCGTGCGGCAGTCGTTGCGGCACGTCATAGACGCTCGCGTGTTTGCGGTGCACGGCGCCGAACCCGTCGCCGACGTACAACTCGGCAAGCCCCGCGAGCTGGTCGGCGAACGCGCCTCGCTCGTCATCGTCCTTGGCAGTCTCGCCCTTGTTGAACCGGAGGTTCTCGACCAGGGCGACCTGCCCGTCGGCGAGACCGTCGACCGTCGCGCGGGCGCTCTCGCCGATTGTGTCGGTCGCGAATGCGACGTCACGACCGAGGACCTCACCCAGCCGGCCGGCAACCGGCGCGAGCGAGTACTTGTCTTCTGGCGCGCCCTTGGGACGGCCCAGGTGAGCGCAGACGATGACGCGCGCGCCGCGGTCTGCGAGGTCTGCCAGCGTGGGGGCGCTGGCCCGGATGCGGCCGTCGTCGGTGATCCGGTTGCCGTCCAGCGGCACGTTGAGGTCGGACCGGACGAGGACCCGGCGGCCGCGCAACGGCCCGAGATCGTCGACTGTCTTCATCGGCTCACGTCCAAGGTGTGGCGGTGACGTTCTGCCGTCCGAGCCGGCGCGAGCGTACGGCCCTGACCGGCCCGACGGCGGGCGTTGGCGCGCTGGTCAGTGGTCAGAGGGAACTGCCGACTAGACCGACGAGGTCGACGAGGCGGCAGGAATAGCCCCACTCGTTGTCGTACCAACCGATGATCTTGACCTGGTTGCCGATGACCTTCGTCAGCTTGGAGTCGAACGTGCACGACGACGGGTCGGTGACGATGTCGGAGGAGACGATCTCGTCCTCCGTGTAGGTCAGGTAGGCCTTGAGCGGGCCGTCGGCGGCCGCCTTGAACGCGGCGTTGACCTCTTCGACGGTCGTGTCGCGGGACACAGTGACGGTGAGGTCGGTGCAGGAGCCGGTCGGGATCGGCACGCGAATCGCGAAGCCGTCGAGCTTGCCCTTCAGCTCGGGCAGCACGAGGGAGATTGCCTTCGCCGCACCCGTGCTGGTCGGCACGAGGTTGACGGCGGCGTTGCGGGCCCGGCGCAGGTCCTTGTGCGGCCCGTCCTGGAGGTTCTGGTCACCCGTGTAGGCGTGGATCGTCGTCATCAGGCCGCGCTCGATCGTGAACGTGTCGTTGAGCACCTTGGCCATCGGGGCGAGGCAGTTCGTCGTGCAGGACGCCATGGAGATGATGTTGTGCGTGGCGGCGTCGTAGTCGGACTCGTTGGCACCGAGCACGACGGTGAAGTCCTCGTTCTTGGCGGGCGCGGAGATGATGACCTTCTGCGCGCCGCCGTCGATGTGCGCCCTGGCCTTGGTGGCGTCGGTGAAGAAGCCCGTGGACTCGAGGACGATCTCTGCGCCGAGCTCCTTCCAGGGCAGGTTCGCCGGGTCGCGCTCCTCGAACACCCGGATGTTCCTGCCACCGACGATGATGTTCTCGTCGTCGTAGGTGACGTCCTCTGCCAGCCGGCCCAGGATGGTGTCGTACTTGAGCAGGTGGGCGAGGGTCTTGTTGTCGGTGAGGTCGTTCACAGCGACGACCTCGAAGTCGGCGCCCTGCGCGAGGGCGGCACGGTAGAAGTTGCGGCCGATGCGGCCGAAGCCGTTGATGCCAACGCGGATGGTCACGACAGGCTCCTCGTAGTCCGGCGGGCGGAGTGCCACGGCCGGGTTGCAGCTCGCTTGTGCTTGACGGAACGACCCTACCCAACCTGGATGACCGGTCTCACCATGCGGGCCAGCCCCGGCCAGCTACTGGCCAGCCACGGGCCAGCCGCGGCCCGCGACGAGCCCGACCGCGGCCCGCGACGAGCCCGACCGCGGCCAATTGCCCTCGACCGCGGCTAATTAGCCACGGTTAAGGTCAAATGATCACGGAACCGTGATCATTTCCGAGGGGACGGGGACGGGGAGGGCGGCGGCGGGGGCGGTCAGGCGTCGAGCATGTCGCTGGTCAGGCTCGACTCGGTGTCTGGGACACCGAGATCGGTTGCCTTCTTGTCGGCCATCGCGAGCAGTCGCCGGATGCGGCCGGCGACGGCGTCCTTGGTCATCGGCGGATCGGCGAGCCCGCCGAGCTCCTCGAGGCTGGCCTGCTTGTGCGCCAGCCGCAGCTCCCCCGCCGTGCGCAGGTGATCGGGCACGTCGTCGCCGAGGATCTCCAGCGCCCGGTGCACCCGAGCACCCGCAGCGACCGCCGCGCGCGCGGAGCGTCGCATGTTGGCGTCGTCGAAGTTGGCCAGCCGGTTCGCGGTTGCCCGCACCTCCCTGCGCATCCGGCGCTCTTCCCAGGCCAG
>DATLPT010000052.1:0-2793 GCA_035535635.1 Lapillicoccus sp.
CCGCGTCGCTGACCATTGGCCCAGCCGCCGCCGGCGTGCTCATTGCCGCCTTGGGAGCCCCGTTCGGGTTCGCGGTCAACGCGCTGAGCTTCGTCGCGTCGGCCGTGACAGTGGCCCTGATCCGGGCGCGGGCCGACCGGGCCGAGCGGGTCGGGTTCCTCGCCGAACTCCACGGCGGATTCGCCGCCCTCCGCTCGCGGGACTGGCTGTTCTGGGGAGTCGTGGCGGCGGCCGCCTACCACGTGGCCAACGGCGTCGTCCTCGTCACGGTCAATGTCCTCGCGCTGCGGGAGCTCGGGGGACCGTCTGCGGTCGGGCTGATCTCCGCCGCCGAGGGGCTCGGTGGGGTCATCGGCAGCGTCATCGCAATGCGGGCCCGACCGCGCCGTCCGCTAGTGGCCGGGTTCGTCGCGCTGGGCCTCATGCCGGTCTGGGTGATGGCCTACGTCTGGCCGGGCACCCTCACCGGCGTCCTCCTGGGCGCGGTGGTCGGCTACTCCGGGCTGATGTTCTTCGGCGTCTGCTGGGAGACGGCCATCCAGAACCACGTCCCCCACGACCTGATGGCCCGCGTCTCGTCCTGGGACATCCTGACCTCGTTCGTCGGGATGCCTCTGGGCCAGGTCATGGCGGGATTCCTCACCGACCGGTTCGGGGCGCACCCGGTGCTCATGGCCTGCGCCGCCGTGATCCTCGTCGCCGGCGTCGGCCCGCTGGCCGTCCGGGGGACGCGCCGGCTGAGCTGGGCGCCGTGACAGGGTCCGCCGCCGTGCACACCAACGGGCGTTGGTCACGCCGAGACCCGAAACCGGGGTCAATGGGAGACCAACGCCCGTTCGGGTGCTCGCTCGGCGCGCAACGCGGCCCGGTACCCGAACGCCCCGAGGATGCTGAACGCCCCGAGGGCGACCATCGCGAGCGACGTCGACGTCTGCGCCGCCAGCGGGCCGGCCAAGGCGGCGGTGACGCTGAACCCGAGGAACGCGACCATCGAGTTCATGGACAGGACGGTCGACCGGTTCCGCGCGGACGCCTCGCGGTGCAGCAGGGCGCTGTGGACCGGACCGGCCGATCCATGCAACGTGTACGTGACCGCATACGCGGCAATCAGCGCGACCGGTCCCGCGACGAGTCCCATGACGACCGCTCCGAGGCCGTTGAGCACTCGGGCGAGGATCGCCGTGCGTGCGACGCCGAGCCGGCGGCTGCTGACGGCGGCCAGCGCCGACCCGAGCGCGAAGAGACCCCAGCCGGCGCTGGCGACCGGGCCCATGACCGCGGCGGCCGCGTCTCCGCTGCCGAGCAGCTCGGACAGCCGGATCGGCTGGAACGTCTCGAACACGACCATCCCGGCGGACCAGAACAGCTCGACGGCGACCACTCCGCCGAGGACGCGATTGTGGCGCAGCAGCGACAGCCCCTCGCGGACCACGACGGGGGCCTCGCGGACCGAGGCAGTCGCCCGACGCATACCGACCGCGCCGCCCGCGCCTCGTCGCTGGGGCTCCTCCAGGAGGAGGAGCACCGCCCCGAGGTGCACGACGCCGAGGCCGAGATAGAGCAGACCGGGCAGGAGCAGGGCGCTCTGCGACGCGATCGGATGCCACCAGACCAGGCCGCCGGAGATGATCGCGCCGGCGGCCATGGCCGATCCGAGAACGACACCTTGGCGCGCGAGAGCCCGGTCGACGTCGGCGCCCGGCTCGCTCGCGTGGACCGTGTCGACGAACCACGCCTCGAGTGGCCCGGAGTCGAGCGCCCGGAAGACACCGGTGAGGACCGCCGCCAGGGCGAACTGCCACCAGGCCGTCGCGGTGTAGAAGACGACCGCCGACGCGAGTAAGAACAACGCGGCCGTGACGTAGACCGGCCGCCGGCCGAAGGCGTCGGCGAAACCGCTGGTGGGCAGTTCCAGGAGGAACACGGTGATGCCGGTGAGCGAGGTGGCGGCGAGCGCCTCCGGCACGGTCAGGCCGCGCTCCAGGGGCCACAGGGTGAGAATGCCGACGACGAGGCCGACGGGGAACCAGCGAGTGACCGTCAGGGTGAGGAAGACGCGGCGCGCGGCGGCGGTGGACAGCACGGCGGTCATGACCGGTCTCCCCGAGGGCGCTGGTCCAGATCGACGGGGTAGGCGTAGGTGTAGACGGCGATCCGCTTGGCCTGGGGGTTGCCCTGCCCGACCCGGCGGTACCTCTGGAGCACGTCCTCGATCTCGCGGCGCATGGCCTGCAGCTGGTCGAGGTTGACCAGGGCGACGTTGTCATTGATGCCGAGCTGGTCCGCCCACTCCACCGGCCAGTCGTGCTGCACGTCGAGCCACTGCTCCGCCTTGGTGGCGAAATGCCGGATGTAGTCGCGCTCCAGCCAGTTCAGCGCGGTGAGGGCGTCCTCGTCGTCCACGAGCTCGCTCGGGGTCCAGGAGTGCTGCTCGACGGCGGCCTGCCAGACCCGTTCCTTGCCCTTGCCGGTGCCGGTGTCCGCGACCAGGCCGACGGTCTCCAACCGACGCAGGTGGTAGCTCGTCGCGCCGGAGTTGGTGCCGAGCAGACCGGCCAGCGCGGTCGCCGTGAGCGGTCCGCTGCGGCGCAGCTGGGTGACGATGCGGGAGCGGAGCGGGTGGGCGAGGACCTTGACGGCCTCGGCGCCGAGATGCAGCTCGGATGCGGTCTCGGTGGCCCCCAGGTTCCGGCCGGAGGAGGCGGTTCTGTAGTCACGCATGCACAATAATCATGCACACTTCCTTTGCACAAGATCTATGCATAAAGTCATTGAAAGACATCGGTGCAGGTC